>NZ_JBHFNQ010000018.1:0-2362 GCF_041929345.1 Floridaenema aerugineum BLCC-F46 | reverse complement strand
TGCCCACCCCACAAGATTTTCAGCTTTCTTGTGGGGTGGGCATCTTGCCCGCCCCATTGATAGATAACTATTTTCACTTTATTTATTTGCACCTACTTAAAGTCCTCACAACGAACTTACGCCAAAATCATCTTATTAGTTGCTTTTCCTGACTCATCTACATCGTAAACAGTTGGTACACCAGTTGCTAACTCTAGTTTGGTAACTTCCTCTGGACTTAAGTTATCTAAACCCATCATAATCGCCCGTAAAGAGTTACCATGAGCCGCAACTAACACATTATCTCCATGCTTAAGATGAGTGAGAATACGGTCTTGAAAAAATGGTAAAGCTCGCTTCATTGTATCTTCTAAACTTTCGCCCCCTGGTGGACGTACAGAGAAAGAACGTCGCCATTCATGAACTTGTTCTTTGCCATATTTTTCCCCTGTTTGGGCTTTATTTAACCCTTGCAATGCCCCATAATAACGCTCATCTAAACATGAACAAGGATAGATGGGTAATTCTTCTTCTGGACTCCCATCATACTTATCCCAACCATGCCAATCTTCGTGGGTTGCATCATGTTTAATAATTGGGGTTTTACCGCCACAAATTTCATCACATTCTGTTAAACAAATAACGGCGGTTTCCATTGCTCGAAAGAGCATACTTGTAAAACAAACATCTACATGATATTTGTTATTCTTAAGTTTACAAGAAGCAATTGTCGCTTCGGCGCGACCTTGTTCGCTCAAAGGAACATCTACCCAACCTGTAAATTTGTTGGCAGCATTCCAAAGACTTTGACCATGACGGAGTAAAATCAATTTAGCCATTTACCCACTTCCTAAGATTTTCTGGTTGGCAAATGATGATACTCTTGATAATCTTTTTCTACCAGTATCTTTTGTTAGATCTTTAGTTAAGCTAAATTTAATTCCAGATTAATTAGACATCTCCTAAAATTAAAGGTGCATTACCTAGAAAACTTGTTGAGACGTTATATATAACGTCTCAACAAGATATATAACGTCTCAACAAGGTTTTTTGCAGATGTCTATTTTTGTTTATGAGTTTTGATAATATTATTTGGCGGGCAAAATGCCCACCCGACAATTTTTAAACAGGATCGAGAGCGTTTGCTTTCAGTTCATTGAGGGAAACATATTCCACAGCTGAAGCATGGGTAGAAGATAAAATTACAGGCGGTGCAACACCAGCATCTAGAGCTTCTTTCCATCTTAGGGCACATAGACACCAGCGATCGCCAGGTTTTAACCCAGGAAAATTAAACGCTGGAACTGGTGTTGATAAATCATTTCCCCTAGCTTTACTAAAAGTGAGAAATTCTTCAGTTACTTGAGCGCAAACAATATGAGCGCCCATATCACCCGCGCCTGTGTTACACTTCCCATCACGATAAAATCCCGTCATTGGTGAAGTGCAACAAGTTTGCAAATCTCCCCCTAAAACATTTCTAGCACCTGTCATAAGCACAACTTTTCCGAAACTTTTTCTATGTTAATTCTATTTGTTAACTTCTAACAAACCGGGAGGGGGATTAATTTCAATTCGCTTATTTGCTAAATCTACAATGGGTACAATCTCTTGCACAAAAGGAATTAAAATTTCTGTTTGTTTTTCGCCTTCTTCACCAACCCCAGATGAATCATTAGGGCTGACTAATAATAAGTCGTTACCTGCGGGAATTAAATCTCTGACAACGCCAATTTTTTCACCATTTAATTGGTTAAAAACTTCTAAACCCACTAAATCTAAAATATGATATTCATCTGCTTCTAATGTTGGTCGATCGCTCGCCGGAACCAATAACTTACATCCCCGCAATTCTTCGGCTTGGTTGCGATCGATCACTCCCGCCAATTTCACAATATACAAATTTTTATGGGGAATGTATCTACCACTCAGCAATTCGATCGATCGCGGTTCTGTTTCCTTGGGATGCAATAACCAACGTTCTCCCGGTTTTTCAAAACGTTCAGGAAAATCCGATTCTGGATAAACCCGCACCTCTCCTTTTAAACCTTGCGCTGATACGATCGTACCAATTTCTAGCCAGTCTTCTGTACTCATTTGCGATCGAAAAATTCACTCTATTTATATTGTCGCTGATTTGTTATCTACATAGAGAGGGCACAGGGAACGGGCAACGGGGGCAGTACGTATTTGTACATAGTCTTTTTGTAGTGCAAAAGGCTAAATAAAGTCCTGATTATAGATTGAACAAAAATGTTGAGCGCAGTCCCTACCTATAACGAAGTTTAGGTAGGGTTAGCGAAACCAACATAAAAATGCGTAGCAACGATTTATTCTGGATTCTCTTGGTTCTGCACATATTCTATAAGTTTATTTAGTGGTG
>NZ_JBHFNQ010000179.1:0-28937 GCF_041929345.1 Floridaenema aerugineum BLCC-F46 | reverse complement strand
GAAGTTTGTTAGACTTCCACCATCGCCAAGCTGTTTGGTATGAGATCCCTAAGTGCTTAGCATAGTCTGATAGCTTCATTGTTATATGATACTATGCCTGATTATATTTGTTTATATAATGAGAGAAGTTTTATAATACTTGGTAGTTTTCTACGGGTATTTAGTTTAAGTATTGCCGCAAGGATAGATAGCTATAAGGTGTGTCTTTGAACTAAGAATCTCCGCACTTCCAGGGCACAGAGTGTCAACGAATAGGTAGAACTGAGATCTTGCATCAGGAGGCAGAGCCTCTATTTTTCGTTCCCCGGTTCAACCGGGGAACGAGATGTGGGAGGTTCCACCTCCTTTGAGTGCAAGATCTGAGTAGAAGGAAAGTTGGCAAAATAAAACCCCGCTATTTGATAGCACATAGCGGGGAAAGATTAGCTTTTTTAGATCAAAGATTTACATTTACACTAGCCATTCTTCGATCGCTTCTTCCTTAGTATTAGTGTGCCGTGATGGAGTTTCCCGATTAAACTTCATGTGAATCGCTCTAGTTTGCTCACCATCAGCCGCAACAGCCAGAATCGGATAGTCAATTAAACCATCTTGGAACGACATCTGGAAGCGGAAAGTTCCATCAGGATTCAACTTAATCGGACGACCACCAATAGTAACAGTAGCATCCGGTTCAGTCGCACCGTAAACAATCAACTCCGCATCAGCAATCAACCAGAACTTGCGCGGACGAATCGGAGGCGCAGAAGCCGAAAAACCAAGTCCAGAAACCGTAGGCGCTGCCCACAATCCTACCCCAGAAGGAATGATATAGGAACTGAGTGCCTGTTCGTAAGAACTCACCGCATAAGAACTCACCGCGTAAGAACTTACTGGAATTTGATAGGAACTAACAGCGTAAGAACTCAAGGCGTAAGAGCTTACCGCTTGTTCGGCAGAACTTAACCCATAAGAACTAATCGCGTAAGAACTGATGGGGATTTGGTAGGAACTGACGGAGTAAGAACTCAAGGCGTAAGAGCTAATCGCTTGTTCGTAAGAACTGACGGAGTAAGAACTAATCGCGTAAGAACTTACTGGAATTTGGTAGGAACTAACAGCGTAAGAACTAATCGCTTGTTCGGCAGAACTTAACCCATAAGAACTAATTGTGTAAGAACTGATGGGAATTTGGTAGGAACTGACGGCGTAAGAGCTAATTGCCTGTTCATAAGAACTTAACCCGTAGGAACTAAGTGCGTAGGAACTGACGGAGTAAGAACTAATCGCCTGTTCATAAGAACTTAGTCCATAAGAACTAATGGCGTAGGAACTGACGGCGTAAGAACTTACCGCTTGTTCGTAGGAACTGACGGCGTAAGAACTGACGACTCCGTAGGAGCTCATTACTTCGTAAGAACTGACGACTCCGTAGGAGCTCATTACTTCGTATGAACTGATTACGCCATAAGAACTAATGGCGTAGGAACTGACGGCGTAAGAACTTAGCGCTTGTTCGTAAGAACTTAACCCATAAGAACTGATGGCGTAAGAACTCAAAGCGTAAGAACTTACTGCTTGTTCGTAAGAACTTACTCCATAAGAACTGATGGCGTAAGAGCTAATCGCTTGTTCGGAGGAACTTACTCCATAAGAACTGATGGCGTAAGAACTCAGGGGTACGGTGTAAGAACTTACGGCATAAGAACTCATTGCCTGTTCGTAGGAACTGACGGCGTAGGAACTGACGGCGTAGGAACTGACGGCGTAAGAACTTACTGCGTAGGAACTTACTGCGTAAGAACTGACGGCGTAGGAACTGACGGCGTAAGAACTTACTGCGTAGGAGCTTACGCCATAGGAACTGAGGGGGACGGCATAAGAACTGACTGAAAAGGAACTGATTGCGGGGACGTAAGAACTTACGCTAAAAGAACTCAGTTGTACAGAGTAGGAACTGACAGCATAAGAGCTAACGGAGTATGAGCTAACAGCTTGTTCGTGTGAACTGACAGCATAAGAGCTAACCGCGTAGGAACTAACTGGCTGCATGGAGCCTGGTACTTGCTGCATGGAGCCAAAGACGGAGCCTGCGATGCGTTGTGCTTCGGCTTCTTCTGCTAATTCAAAAATTTCTTTGGTGGCAACGCTGGCAACTTCTGCGGTGCGCTTTTCTGGGGGAACTAGTTCAAAGAAAGTTTTGCCTGTGAGTTCTTCATCCCAAGACACGGTGATAAATTGGTCTTCAATCCAGTCTGAGGGATAGATGGGAGGGATGCGGATGGCAGTGGAACGAGCTAAGAGTAGCCAGTAACCGTCTGTGCGTCTGTAACCGATTTCTACTACGTAGTCGCGATCGCTCACTGGAATTGGCAAATACCATTCCCTTGCTAGCTCATCACAGGGATATTCCTGAATGCTATGTGGACTTTGGTAATCCAGGTTGATATCTGTAACATCGTACAATCGCAGGGCTAGCTGTTGTCCACCTTGGCGGCGCAATTCTTCTTTTGCTTCATTGGCGATATCCCAGTAAGCATAAGCCCATTGTGGATCGCGTGGCATTAAAACTATTCGGCATTCGCCGTAACCAGCTGGAAGATCGGCGAGTCCATCATCTACTGTTGAAAGAGTATCTTCAGTAATCTCTTCATGTCCGAGGTCATACTTTGCGGCTTCCACTACTTCTTGTGCCTCCATTTTTGTCATTGTCAGTTGAACGGAAACTTCTTCTACTTGTAGGTGTTGTTGTACTTCTAAAATTGCTGCTAACAGTTGCGATTTCCGCATTCGGCTATAACGAGAAATGCCGTACTCGCTGGCGACTTTTCGCAATTGCCGCAAGGTCATGTCTTCTAAAGGGGGGCGCTCTTTCGTCATCTATTGTTTCTCCAGTTGTGGGGACGACTTTTACATTTGCTACTTTTTGAGCTATTAAGTTTGTTCATTTTCAGCCTGTTTACACCTCATAACTCTGGTTTTTCATCTGCTTTTCCTTAACTTAATTGTTGATCCTCTCCGTTTTTTCTCGCGTGGCAAATTTTTCTGTTTTTCCGATGTTTTTTTCTCAAACCAGCCACTTCCATTCCTAGTGCTGTTTCTGGTAGTTCACCTAAATAAGTAATTGGGAATTTGGGTGAGAAAACATTTGTTCAATCATTCCTAGCTAAAAAATTACTTGATTTTTGGGATCGTGGGGATCGCTTTCTTCACCATATCTTGCAAAAACTTTTGCTTAAGGTCAAGGGGTTTCCACGATTATCCTGAGTATATCTACGTGATTATCGGGTGCTGACGCGATCTGATGTCATGAAATTATGACATTAGCTATTACTGCCCCTTTGGGGTATGTCAAAATTTCCTGACATTGTGTTTTTAAATAATTAAATTAACAATCAGGCACCAGCAAAGATGAAATTTGTTTACTCTTTGCTAGTGCCGATCGCGCAGCGTTGCGTAGCCAATCGTTCAACTTTTCTAATATCACTGATAACTATTTTTTAATTGGCGTGATACTTCTAATTTTCCACTGACCATTTTGACGCACTAAATCATATCTGACGCGGAGGTTAGGACTGTTATAAGACTCTCTTGCAATTGCTTGATTTCCTTGGAGCGTTGTTACTGATTCACTTACAATTGCTTCTACTCTGGCTTCGTTAACGGTTGTTCTGACGACTTTGACTGAATCTTCCTTAACGTTGTGTTCATACCTGCGATACTTGTTTTGGCTTTGGGTTGCTTGTGCGAGTTTGCGCCAGCGGGATAAAGCTGGGTCAACTAAAATATTCTCGAGTGCATCAATTTCATGTTGGGGGCTAAAAGCTTTAGATTTGGTATCTAGCCAGGTGACGATCGCAATTTGAGCAATTGCGGGAGTCAGCGGACCTGCCGTGCTTAAAATGGCGGTATTATTTTCTGGGGTAGGTGCGGGAACAGGTTCTACTTGTTCCACTGGTTTTTGGACTTGTGGTGCAGGTTTGGGACTCAGAGCTTGAATAATCCAACTCAGTAGTAGTATGGAGAGTCCGATTCCAAATAAGCCAATTAATGCTAAAACTACCAAAGGAACTTCTCGATCGATTGCGCCTCTACGTCTGAGTGGCAACCAATCTTGCCAATTTGCCCATCGGTTAGCTCGTTGAGCGCGTCTGTTACTTACGGGAACGGATACTCCCCGATGTGATGGCTCGGTTTCTCCTGTAGTTTGAGTGTTGGTTGTTTGGCCTCCTTGAATTACTGTTCGTTCAATGACTTGGTTTGTCTGGGGTTCTGGGCCACTGGTTCCCTGTACTACTCGCTCGGCAGTGGGTACAGCTTGTAAGTTGTAAGCGCTGGGATTTTCTGTCTTTGCAGCGCTCTTCAAGCTTCTGACGTTAGTATTTTCTCTGTTTGCAGCCCGGTTAGATGCTTCGCTTTGGTTTGTGGAGTAGGTTAAGGTGCCCCTTCCCCCAGCTGCGGTACTTGCGCCGAGAGTAGCGACTCTGGATAAGCGATCGGATGCGATCGCTTCCCAATCAGTTACGCTTTCTGTTTCCGGTGGTAATGCTTCCAAACTACTTTGTAACTGTTCGTCAGCAAAGTATTCTTTCAACGATACTTGTTGATTTACCAAGTCGCGGAAATGAGGGAAAACTTCTGACTGTAACCAATGTTCGCTATATAAACAAAGTCCGGGTAATAGATCGGGATCTCCTTGGGAATGTTCCCGAATAAAAGCCAGAGATTGCTGTTCGCCAGATAATTCTAAAGCTTGGGAAGCTTCTTCTGTTTGTCCCAATAATAACGCCGCTACCGCCATTTCCAGATAAACATCTTGGCGCTTCAATAGCCTGGTAAGCAATAATTTAGCACGGCGAATTAAGCTTGGTTCTCTTTCGGTAAATCCCCTTGCTAAAAGTGCGTAAACTGCCAAATAGGTGGCGACTGCGGAAGGACGACGCGCTTCTTGCTCAAATAAACCTTGTTGTTCTACAACAGTCAGATAGGCGCGTAATTGCTGAATGAATCTCAGGAATTCATCTACATTTAATCCTGACTGATCCTTGCCATTGCCATCTATTCCTCCCCGTTCTTGCAGCATTTCTCGTAATAACTGCAATCCTTGATTACGATATTCAATACTTTCTTCTGGCAAGGCTAATAATTCTAAAATTCTGTAGGGTCGCAGTTTATAAACATCTGCTTGAATTTCTCCCCTAATGTTAGGAAATAAACCTTCTCGCAATAATAATTCTTGACCCAAATTTAAGGTGAGGGCGGCATTTTCATAGCGCCGTTGTTTCCATTGTTCGCGTCCTAATTCTAAGCTAGCTTGAGCAACGGTTAAAACTATATCGGGTCGAACAATTTTAGCCTCGCCAAATCGACCATTCTCAATGTCTGTATTGCTATTTGTCAAGTAAGAACGTCCGAGTTTCAGGACTAGTTCATATTCTCCTAACTCTGCCAAAATTAGTAAAGCGCCCAGAAATTGATCGTCGTTAATTTCAATACTAGGGGAGTTAGGGTCAAAGTTAATATTAAGGCTTTCTGCTGGATCGGTAACTAGTGATTCAGTTGATGCCTCTGTTTCTGGTTCGTAGGATTTGGTAAGAAAGGTAGCGTCGTAAGATTGTCGCTGTTCTGGGTTAGCAAGAACGGCGTAGGCTTGATCGATGAGTTGTTTACGACTTGCGATCGCCATGGACGAGTACTCCCGCCTTGGTAGTTGCATAATGCGATCGCGATACGCCTGTTGCAACTGTTCGGCTGAAGCCTGAGTAGGCAAACCTAGAATTCGATAATAGTCCAGTGGAATACGCACAGGCCACTTCCCCAGCAGCAAAGAACTTTAAGTTAGCTTATGTTATCTAAATTCACGCCACTAAGAAACAGTTTATTTACTTTTCGCAGCTTTGGTGGCGTTGATGTTTATGTTATCTCTTATGTCAAGACTCTGGATGAGTCAAGGAATTTTAGATTGGATTGGTTGATTTTCCTGCCAAATCTAAAATTGGTCAAGCCAATTCTACCAGTTTAGGGGGTTTACAGCGCTTATTATAAAAGATACTGCGAAAATATTAGTTTCGGGTTTTGCTGCGAGGATACAACAAATTTATGGTTCAGGAAAGAACTTTGCCCCATTTTGATACTGCTTCAGCGCAAATTGACAAGTCAGAGGGTTTGCGGCTCTATGAAGATATGGTTTTAGGCCGCTTTTTTGAAGATAAGTGCGCTGAAATGTACTACCGGGGTAGAATGTTTGGTTTTGTCCACTTATACAACGGTCAGGAAGCCGTGTCTACTGGCGTAATTAAATCTTTACGTCAAGATGAGGATTATGTTTGCAGCACCTATCGCGATCACGTTCATGCTTTGAGTGCGGGTGTTCCGGCGCGAGAGGTGATGGCTGAGTTGTTCGGGAAGGCAACTGGCTGTTCTAAAGGTCGGGGTGGTTCGATGCACATGTTTTCCAGTGAGCATAACCTTTTGGGTGGTTATGCGTTTGTCGCGGAAGGCATTCCGGTGGCGACTGGTGCAGCTTTTCAATCGAAGTATCGTCGGGAAACGATGGGAGATGCCAATGCCGATCAAGTGACAGCTTGCTTTTTTGGCGATGGTGCTTGTAATAATGGTCAGTTTTATGAGTGCTTGAATATGGCGGCGCTGTGGAAACTGCCGATTCTTTATGTGGTAGAAAATAACAAGTGGGCGATCGGCATGGCTCACGATCGCGCAACTTCCGAACCAGAAATTTACAAGAAAGCCGCTGCTTTTGGTATGGCTGGCTACGAAGTTGATGGCATGGATGTGCTTGCCGTGCGTCAAGTGGCGCAGGAAGCTGTGGCGCGGGCCCGTGCTGGTGAAGGCCCAACTTTAATTGAAGCATTAACTTATCGTTTCCGGGGTCACTCTTTGGCTGACCCGGACGAACTTCGCACTAAGGAAGAGAAGGAGTTTTGGTTCCCTCGCGATCCAATTAAGAAGTTGGGAGCTTATTTAATTGAGCATAACTTGGCAAGTGAAGAGGAACTAAAGGCGATCGAACAAAAAATTCAAGAAGTTGTCGATGATTCCGTGAAGTTTGCTGAATCTAGCCCCGAACCAGATCCTAGCGAATTACATCGGTTTGTATTTGCGGAAGATGAGTAAGTTGGCGAGCGAAGATTAGTGATTAAGAAATGGGAAAGCATTTGTTTTTTCCATTTCTTTATTGGGAAAATTTATGTTGTTATATTCAACAATCCAATTCCAGCATAAATATTACTAATTATTTCCTTTTCAATTGATACAAACTGTCACTATCTAAAGACTTAGACGAAATTCTGCACCGACTACAGCGCTCTGTTATTGATTATTTTTTCTTTTTCAAAATTACCCTAGAATATAGGACTTACACAACTGGCATATAAAGTAGGTGCGTCAGAAATCAAAATCCTCACTTTGAGCGAAAAAACTTTGTCTGACGCACCCTACAAGTTGATTTGGTTGTGACAGTTGCGTAAGTACTGAATAGTTATTCCTGAAAAAAATTTCTGTGTTCTGAAGAATTCAAACCAGATTGTAAAACGGTTAAAACCTCCGCTAAATTACCTTGAAGTAAAGCCGGGACAGCCAACCATAAACCGGGGAAGATTTGGCTTTTAATTATCCCATTGGCATCGGGTTCTCAAGTTAAATATTCACCATTTCTCAATCTAAACCAATCAAATCTATTATTGTAAACAGGCAAGATGCCTGTTCTACGGGTTTGTAACGGGACTGTCCGATCGCACTCCCAAATCTCTGCCACAAAAGGGTAAGATCAAGGTTTGACGAAACCAAACTCCTCTCTTAACACCAATGGCAGACACACTACTCTTTAATGCACTCCGGGAAGCTATTGATGAAGAAATGGCGCGAGATCCGGCTGTATTTGTCTTGGGGGAAGACGTAGGTCACTACGGCGGTTCCTACAAAGTTACCAAAGATCTGTATGAGAAATATGGCGAATTGCGGGTGTTGGATACCCCGATCGCAGAAAATAGTTTTACTGGGTTAGCAGTTGGGGCAGCAATGACTGGACTGCGCCCCATTATTGAAGGCATGAACATGGGTTTTCTGTTGCTTGCCTTTAACCAAATTGCTAATAATGCCGGAATGCTACGTTATACTTCGGGCGGAAATTTCAAAATTCCGATGGTGATTCGTGGTCCTGGTGGTGTAGGTAGACAATTAGGTGCAGAACACTCGCAACGGTTAGAAGCTTATTTCCAAGCAGTTCCCGGTTTAAAAATTGTCGCTTGTTCCACTCCTTACAATGCCAAAGGGTTACTGAAATCTGCTATTCGTGATGAAAATCCAGTGCTATTTTTTGAGCACGTTCTGTTATACAACTTGAAAGAGAATTTGCCAGAAAAAGAATACTTACTGCCTTTGGATAAAGCAGAAGTAGTAAGAAAAGGTAAAGATGTCACAATTTTGACTTACTCCCGGATGCGTCATCATGTGTTGCAAGCGGTAAAAACTCTGGAAAAAGAAGACTTCGATCCAGAGGTAATTGATTTAATTTCTCTTAAACCTCTAGATATGGAAACCATTGGTGCTTCGATCAAGAAAACCCATAAGGTAATTATTGTAGAAGAGTGCATGAAAACAGGCGGTATTGCTGCTGAGTTAATTGCGTCAATTAACGATCGCTTTTTCGATGAATTAGACGCACCTGTATTGCGGCTTTCTTCCCAAGATATTCCTACTCCTTACAATGGAATGTTAGAGCGTTTAACCATTGTTCAACCGGAACAAATTGTTGAGGCGGTGCAGAAAATGGTGGCGCTTAGAGTTTAAGTTTTTTAACATAACACCCGCAAAAGAAAGCTATCATGGCATTAATCTGCGCGGGTTTTGTTATGGAAAAACCAAGTGGTTTATTGGCTGTGAGCGTAGTTTTGTTAATGGGAGCGATCGCAGTTGTCTTTCCCTTCCCTCTGCGAATTTTGTTATTTCCCCAACCAATACAGAGGGTTTTAGCTGGTACGGTTCAGTTAGAGTTCCGTCGGGAAATAAACAAACCAGAAATTCAAACCCAATTACAAGCAAGACGCACTGAGTTAATGCAGTTAAAATTAAAACAAGCAGAGTTGGAACAAACTAACAATGCGGCGGAAATTGCCAGAATTTCTCAGCAAATTAAACAGAAAGATCGGGAAATTAAAGATCTTTTGTACCAGTTGTATGAGCCTGTGGGATTAACCCAAAAAAATGTGAAAAATGCTTTTGCAACACCAGATAAAACTAATAATTGGTGGAATGTAGCAATTGAATTTGACAGCGAAGGAGCCGAAAAGTTTGCTCAATTAACTAAAAGTGTAGCGGGAACAGGTCGAGCGATTGGTATTTTTCTGAATAACGAACTGATTAGCTCTCCGATTGTAGATGCTCAATATGCACAAACTGGTATTATCGGTGGGAGAGCCGTGATTACGGGTCATTTTACTGCTAAATCAGCTGATGAATTGGCTGTGCAGTTGGGTGGTGGAAATTCGGCAATACCATAAGTTTTTCGGACAAAATTAACAAAAGAACGTTATTATAACATTTATCTGTGCGGGTTTTGTTATGGGTAGTAAACAACGTCCCTTATTAGCTGTTATTTTTGTTCTTGTTATCGCTGCGATCGTAGTTCTGGTGCAGTTTCCACTCCGTTTGGGGTTAGATTTACAAGGTGGTTCGCAACTGACGCTGCAAATTAAGCAGACCGATCAGAAAAGACAAATTACTGACAAAGACCTAGAAGCGATCCAAAATGTAGTAGAAAAACGGATTAATGCTTTAGGTGTTTCGGAAGCTGTGGTACAAACTGTGGGTAACAATCAGTTGTTGGTGCAGTTACCAGGCGTGAAAGACCCCCAAGAGGCGGAAAGGGTTTTGGGTGGTACGGCGCAGTTAGAGTTTCGTCAACAGGCGAATAAGCCGGAAATAGAGGCACAATTACAGGTAAGACGAATTGAGTTAGCGGCGCTACAACAAAAACAAGCTGAGTTGGCAAAGGGTAATGATCAAGCGGCGAGATCTCAAGCTGCTGCTCAGATTAAACAAAAGACAGCAGAAATTCAAGCCCTACAATCACAAATTTATGAGTCTGTAGGACTAACGGGGAAAAATTTAACCAATGCTGAACCACAAACTGACCAAGCTAATCAGTGGAATGTGGCGATCGAGTTTGATAATGAAGGGGGAGAAAAGTTCGCTCAATTAACTAAAAATATTGCGGGAACAGGTCGATCGATTGGTATTTTCCTAGACAATGAATTGATTAGTAACCCAATAGTTGATGCTCAATATGCTAACACGGGAATTGTTGGTGGTAGAGCGGTAATTAACGGCAATTTTGATACCAAAGCAGCTTATGAATTGGCTGTACAATTACGAGGCGGTGCTTTACCTTTCCCTGTGGAAGTAGTCGAAAACCGGACGGTGGGCGCAACTTTGGGAAGAGACAGCGTACAACGTAGTATTTACGCTGGGGTTTGCGGTCTAATTTTAGTGTTAATCTTCATGGTGGTTTACTATCGATTACCGGGAGCGATCGCAGATATTGCCCTAATAATTTATGCTTTGCTAACCTTAGCAGCTTTTGCTTTATTAGGCGTGACTTTAACTTTACCAGGAATTGCTGGTTTCATTCTCAGTATAGGCATGGCAGTAGATGCTAACGTGCTAATCTTTGAAAGAACTAGAGAAGAATTAAGAGCAGGTAAAAGTTTATATCGCTCTGTAGAATCAGGTTTTTATCGAGCTTTTTCCAGCATTTTAGATAGTAATGTCACAACTTGGATCGCCTGTGCTGCCTTATTTTGGTTAGGTACTGGTTTGGTAAAAGGTTTTGCTTTAACGCTGGCAATTGGGGTGGCAGTTAGTATGTTTACAGCTATTACTTGTAGTCGCACACTAATGATGTTGGCAATTACAATTCCTGAATTTCGGAAACCAGAATTGTTTGTGCCGAAAGCTGAGGTGGTGCGATGAAATTATATGTAAGTAAAAATCGGAATAAATGGTGGTTGTTGTCTTCTATTGTCCTGATTAGTGGACTAGCTGCCATTCTAATTTCTTGGGCAACAATTGGCTCACCTTTGCGTCCAAGTTTGGATTTTGTCGGCGGGACGAGGCTACAATTTGAACTAGATTGTTCTCTACCGAATAATTGCGATAAACCAATTAATATTGCAGATGTCAGACAAGTTGTTGAGGCGCAAGGTTTACCATCTTCGAGTAGTATTCAGTTGGTAGGAAGCGATCGCAATGGCTTTTCCATTCGCACGAATGATCTAAATGTAGATGAACGGACTAAACTACAATCTGCATTACAAGAAAGAGTTGGTAAATTTGACCTGCAAAAAACCTCGATCGATACCGTTGGACCGACAATTGGTAGACAACTTTTTGCTTCTGGTTTAATAGCGTTACTAGTCTCTTTTGCCGGAATTACTGTTTACCTGAGTTTTAGATTTCAGTTTGACTACGCTGTATTTGCTTTAGTGGCGTTAGTACACGATGTTTGGTTAACTTGTGGAGTTTTCGCCATCTTGGGTTTAGTTTTAGGCGTAGAAGTCGATAGTTTATTCTTAGTAGCTTTGCTGACAATTATCGGCTTTTCAGTTAACGACACAGTGGTAATTTATGACCGAATTCGAGAGATTATTGCTAAAGATGGAAATCGTCCGATCGGTGACATTGTAGATGATGGCGTAAATCAAACTTTAACCCGATCGATTAACACCACATTTACCACTTTGTTAACCTTGTTCGCCATTTTCTTGTTTGGTGGTGAAAGTCTGAAATACTTCGCCTTAGCCTTAATTATTGGCTTTGCTACAGGTGCTTATTCCAGTATTTTCATCGCTAGTACTCTACTAGCTTGGTGGCGAGAAAGAACTGGGAGAGGAATTCCCGCTATGGCAACAAGTGGCAAGCAAATTGATACTACACCTAATTCGGAAGAAGTTTAAATTAGGTAAGTACGTTGTTGCGCTTTAGCGCTTTTCTTACCACTAGAATTAAGAGCGCTAAAGCGCAACAACATACCTTAACTAGCAATTTGAGTTAATAGAATGATGAAAAAAGATGAAGATAAATTAGAAATAATAAACGCCCAAGCAGATCCCAGTTTTGCGGCACAAGTGGAAAGATTACTGGAACTTACAATTTATGGCAGATGGTTATTTGTGGGATTACTTTGGTTAACTATTGGTAGTTTAAGTTTGTGGGCTTTGCGGGGTGAAATTGCTTTATTGCAACAACATTTTACTTGGGTTGCTGTGAAGTATGGTTTAGCATATAATCGCTTACCTGCAATGGGATTAGCTTTATGTGTGGGAATGACTGTAGCAGTAATGATTTGGCAAAGTCGCAATATGTTAATAGGAATACCACCAATAGAAAAGCGACGCTTAGAACAACAAGTGTTCCGCATCCGCCAACAAGGTAAAAGCCACCCTTTATGGAATTTAGTTTGTCAGACTAAGAAGAAAGGCGATTAGTTTGTTGATTCAGGAGAATAGCTGGTTTTTTCATTGAATTTATGAATAAAAAGGCTATTAGAAATGAATATGAAGTATATAGTGTCCAAGGTTTTTATGAAAGGTTTGGTGATGAATATAGAAACCCCCATGAAGCAATAATTAAGCGGGTTATAGAAGAGTCTGTTCACAAATGGCAACTAAATTGTCAACAAGTTTTAGATTTGGCTTGTGGTAGTGGGGAAGTTACTTTGGCTTTGCAAAGTTTGGGTATTACTAATATTGATGGGATCGATCCTTATACTTATAACGCTTATTTTCAACGCACAGGTAAACAGGCAGAAATTTATACTTTTGAGGATATTGCAACTGGAGTTTTAACGGGGAGAAATTACAGTTTAATTCTGTGCAGTTTTGCTTTGCATTTAGTAGATCGATCGCGTTTACCTTTGCTACTTTATCAATTGAGTTTGATTGCAGATACAATGGTGATTGTTACACCGAACAAGCGCCCGCAGTTAAAGGCAGAATGGGGTTGGATATTTTTAGATGAAATTACGATCGAACGGGTGCGGGCTTGGTTGTTTCAAACTCCGTAAAACCAGCGAAAATCTTCGTCTTTTTCACTCAGTTTCACCCATTCTACGCCTAAGTTTTGGAATTTCTGCACTAAGCGATCGCAAGCTGGTCTTTCTGTGGCATAATGTCCAGCATCGATTAAAATTAAATTGCGATCGCGTGCTTCTTGAAATTGATGAAACTTACAATCCGAAGTTAAATAAACTTGCGCCCCTGTTTTCACCACCGCAGAAATATAACTCGCACCCGAACCGCCTAAAACCGCAACTTTACTAATGTTTTGCTGCAAATCTACAGAAGGGGAAAAGATTAAATCAGGCGGCGAAAGGCGAGTTTTAATTTGCGAAAGTAACTCTTGCAAAGTTAAACTAGGTGATAAATTTCCTACTCTTCCGTAACCTAATCCATCTTGAGTTGGCGTAATGGGAGTTACTTCTTTTAACTCTAAAATTTGCGCCAAAACATCAGCCGTGCCATCATTAACTTGATCGAAATTCGTATGTGCAGTATAAACACCAATTTGATGAGTAAAAGCTAATTTCACCATTTCCGAAATTGGGTTTCCGCTGCGAATTGATTTTAATGGGCTGAAAATTAATGGATGATGAGCGAAAATTAAATTAATATCAATACCTTGATTCCGAAGCGAAATTGCTTCTTGCATAACTGCCAAAGTGGGAGTTAAACATATCAAAACCCTTGCTGGCGCATCCAAAATTCCTGGTTCAATTTGCCAACCGCAGTTATCCCAATTTTCTTGCCATGCTGGGTTAGCCCAATTTTCCCACCAATTGATTAATTCAGTAATTTTCATAGTTGACATCGATCGTTGGTTATTGGTCATTAGTCATTCGTCATTGATAAAGAAGTTAAGCTGGTACACATTTAAATCCAATAAAGCGGCGGGCAAGATGCCCACCCCACAAGAAAAAGGTAAAATTTGGCTCTCAAACTAGGTGCGTAGCAGCTTAGCAAATGACAAATGACAAAGGACAAATGACCAGTTAAAAGTTAGGATTCTTAATTATAATATGCGATTTACAGTCAAAAGCGATCTCTCCTTGTTGTTGCAAAGTACTAAGTAAGCGGGTGACAGTAACTCTGGTGGTACAGCAAGCACTAGCCAAATCTTCATGGATTAAACGCACGCTTAAGCGTGTTCCTTCGGCTACGGGTTCACCAAATTCTTGTTGTAAAAGTCGTAAAAGATTACGCAATCGGTCCTTGACTAATTTTTGACCGGAAATTGCTAACATTGTTTCTGTTTGTTTCAATCTCTGACTGATTTTAGGAAATAAACCTTGGCATAAGTTGGGATAATTATTAACATCTGATAAAGAAATAGAAACTAATTCCACTGTTTTGGATAAAGCAGTTGCTTGGTAAGCTTGTAATGAGGTGAGACTGGAACCAAAAACCATTTCTCTTCCAGCAAATCCAATCAACACTTCTTCGCCATTTTCGGTTATTGTGGTTAGTTTGACTAATCCTTCTGTGACTAGCCAAATTATGTCCTTGGATAGAGGAATAATTTCTCCTCTGTTGTATAGAAAGGAACGGCGATCGAATTGGATATCACTATAATTGGCTGGTACATGATCGAGCGATCGCTTTTCTTGGGAAATATCGCGCAACAACCAACGCAATTCGATTAAATTACCATGACGATCGAACAAAGGTGCTAACCGCAAAGCTGCCTCAAACTTTTCCCCGTGACGCGGCTGAATGCTCACTTCTATTTCTTTTATCCGGTCTTTATTTTCTAATTTGTTAAGTTCGCTACGAAATCTCAAACGGTCTGACTCGACGACGAAAACTATTAAAGGTTTACCAAGTAAAAACCTCTGTGGCATATTAAAAAAGTTGCAAGCTGCACGATTAGCCTCTCGGATCGTTCCCCCTAAATCAGTGACTACCTGAGCATCCGGTGTAAAATCAAACAAATTTTCATACCGCTGCCTTTCTGCGTCTATCCTCATCCTTGTGGCAGCAAGTTCTTCATTTTGAATCATTAGTTCATCTACAGCTACTTGTAATTCTTCGGAAATCACTCCCAGTTCTTTTAAGGCTTGGGCTAACATCTGTGATTGAGATGAACCAATACCAGCATCTCGGAAAAGTTGATGTAGTCTGCTATTGACTGTTTCTACTTGCCTAGTGAAAATATCAATGTTCATAATTCTCGTTAGCTTAATCGATTTAGCCTTACAAAGATTATAAATTGTATTTTTTCACTTAAAAACTAAATAATGGTAGATGTGCTGGCAAGTTTATTTATTCAAAAAAAAAAAACAGATATAGGTAGTCTCAAATGCTCTAACGGCGGTCTATACAGCCGTTTTTCACTAAATTTTAAAATGTTTCCTTTTGCTAATTTCACCCCATTTTCTTAAGGTTTTTTTAACATTATCGCTACTTTAATTGTTTACATACGAAATATTTTCCAGAGGGGTTATACTCAGCAAATTATTCAGATTGGCTGATGGGTAGCTCAATTAAAAACTTTGCACCTTCGCCTAATTTCGAGTGACATTCTATTTTTCCACCATGTTTTTCTGTGATAATTTGCTTACTAATAGATAACCCCAAACCTGTGCCTTTACCTACGGGTTTGGTAGTATAAAATGGTTCAAACAGTTGGGGCAAGTTTTCTTCAGCTATACCTTGCCCATTATCAGCAATGCAAATTCTTACTCTGTTTTTATCGACAACTTCAGTACCGATCCAAATTGTTGGTGCTGGTGTATTTGGATCGTTTTGTTTGATTCTTTGTTCTAAAGCATCAATGGAGTTACCTATTAAATTGATAAATACTTGGCTAAGCTGTCCCAAGGCACATTTAACATGAGGTAATTCCCCGTAATTTTTAATAATTTTAATTTCTGGAAGCTCGCCTTTTGCTTTCAGCCGATGATGTAAGATTAACAGTGTACTATCAATTCCTTGGTGAATATCTGCCAACTTCTTTTTCCCTTCATCCATGCGGGAAAAGTTGCGTAAACTCAATGCAATTTCCCGAATTCGTTCGGAGCTAGCCGACATTGCTGACATAATTCGTGGTAAATCTTCTTGGATGTAATCAAACTCTATTTCGGCTTTTTTGGCAATTATTTCTGGTGTTTCTTCGCTAATAATTTGCTCGTAAATAGCTAATAATTCTAGTAAACCTTGCACGCATTGAGTCAGACAAGGTAAATTATTAGAAATCGCGTTGACTGGGTTGTTAATTTCATGAGCTACACCAGCTAATAATTGCCCCAAAGTTGACATTTTTTCGGTTTGAATTAATTTCGCTTGGGTTTGTTTCAGTTGGTGCAAAGTTGTTGCTAATTCAGTTGCTTGTTTTCTCAGTTTAGCTTCTGAGTGACGCAAAGCTACTTCGGCTTGTTTACGTTCTGTAATGTCTTCAACTGCACCTTCGTAATAAAGCAAACTGCCATTTTCGTTATAGACGGCACGGGCATTTTCCGAAATCCAAATAATGCTACCATCTCGGCGATAAACTTGCGATTCAAACTGTGATACTGACCTATTTTTTTCTATGGCAGCCATAAATTCATGACGGCGATTAGGCTCAACATAAAGTTGTCTATCAATATTAGTGATGCTGTGAATCATTTCCTCTGGGGAGTTGTAGCCATAGATACGTGCTAGGGCGGGATTAACACTTATATATTGACCATCAGGTGTAGTTTGAAAAATTCCATCGACAGCATTTTCATAAATACAACGATACTTAATTTCAGCTTGCATAAGTGCTGCTGTTAATGATTCATGAATTTCGGATTGTGCTGTCATTAAATTATGTACATCTAATATTTGGTATTCGCCTTGTTCGTTTTCCACAGCTATAGGTTCGTAAAGTAATTCTGGCGATCGTTGTAAACTCTGCTTAGCAGCTTCTACGATCGGAGTATTAATTGGTAAAATTATAGTCGGTTTTTTAATCAATTGGTAAATGGCATTAATGGGAAATTTAGAAAATAACTGCCAACTATGAGGACGACTCATATATTCAAAAAACAACCGTCGGGAAATGATCCCTACAAACTGATGCTCTTGAGTAATAATGATTCCCGGAAGTATAGGATTAGCCTTAAAAATTTTCACTGCTTCCCCTACGGGACAATTCCACTCAACTTGAGAGGTGTACAGCTTTAGTTCTTCTAAAGTAGACTGAGGAAGCAACATCCCTTTTTGGTTAGCTAAAATATTTTGCTGCGGAAAAACAGGCACCTTTTTTCGATCGTTAACTACTTCTTTCATCTGTTGGTGCCGATAAATAAGGTTCTTATATTCTAGGTTAGCGTTTTCCGCAGTTTGAGTATTAGTTTTTTGGCTCAATTCTATTTCTTTCGGTTGCGTTATCTGATAACTGTCATCTTCTTCATAGCTCTGATGCAGCCTTTTTCCCATCATACACCCGAAATTATACTTATATGACGAAACAATTATTGATTTGAAGAGCCAAAATTTGTGTGATCTAGCTCACTAATAGGTTGTGACTTAAATCTATTTAACTCTAAATAAAAGTAGTAGTTTACATCGCGAATAATTCTCTAAATATTTTCCGAATTTCTCTGGAAATCTCCCGGATTTAATATCAAATTAATTGAAGATAGTTAGTTTACCTGCAATATAAGATACAGAAAAAAATCAGTGTTTCACTGCTGACGGCGGAAAAGTTACTCATTTTAAAATTAATACTTGAGCGAATCATCTATCAAAGGAGAGATAAGAAGCTATTCTCTGAGCAACAATATAGCGAAGACAGGGCAACGAGAAACTCATTTCTAAGATAAGACTCTGCGGTTGAAACCGCGTCTACACAAACTAAGTCCGCGAAGGCGGACTAGATCATACGCTAATCGGGTATTAAACTCAGATCTTACTCCACTTTTGGAGGTAGAACCTCCCACAACTCGTTCCCTGGTTGAACCTGGGAACGAGAAACAGAGGCTCCGCCTCTTACCTCTCCCTCGTTGCCAAGTTGAACCTGGGAACGAGAAATGGTGCGTTACGTTAACACTAACGCACCCTACAAATAGAGGCTTTCCTGTAGAGACGTTATATATAACGTCTCTACATTATGGGTAATCAACTGGACATGATCTAACTAATAAAAATGCCTCTGTTTGGGAGAGGCATTTACTTATTCAAATTGGTTTTTTGGTAAAGAGGAGAAAATTGATTTCATCTTCTCCTGTGCTCCTCTGCTAGAGAGAGGGAACGGCGATAAAGCCAGCTACAGCGGCGCAAATGGCGGAAACAAAGGCAGTACCAAACAACCACCAAGCAGCGTTTCTAGCGGCTTTGCGGGTTTCTTCGGCGCTTTTGGCGGCTTGTCGCTTCACGTCTTCGACGCGGCGTTGTGCTTCTAGTTGGATGCGTTCGGCGCGTTGCAGTACGGTGTTACGTGCGCCTTCAATTTGGTCGATAATGCGGTTAGCGTCGGCTTCGCTGATATCTTCGCGGGAACTGAGGATGGCGACTGCGGTATCGCGGTTAAAGTGGCCCAGTCGATCGCGAATCGCATCAAATCCTGCTTGCGGATCGTCAAACAATTTTCGCACATCTCGCTTGATACCGTCGTAGTTGAGTTCTGGGCGATCGAGCGAGTTTAAATAGTTGCGAATCCGAGCAAAAATGCTATCAATTACATCTTGAATCCGGCGTTGAATGCTTCGCACTTGTTCGACAAACTGATCGCGAACGGAGATAATTTGATCGACAATTCTGGTGGCTTCTGCTTCCGAAATATCGGGACGTTGCGCCAACAATTTAATTGTAGTATCGCGATCGATCCGAGAAATGCGATCGCCTAAACTATCCATTCCGGTGCGCGGATCGTGCAGCAACAAAGATAAATCTCGCTTGATACCTTCGGGATTTAAAGCATCTTTGCCAGTGTTCCGCAAG
The DNA here is from genome assembly GCF_041929345.1 of Floridaenema aerugineum BLCC-F46. Classification (NCBI taxonomy): domain Bacteria; kingdom Bacillati; phylum Cyanobacteriota; class Cyanophyceae; order Aerosakkonematales; family Aerosakkonemataceae; genus Floridanema; species Floridanema aerugineum. Next base: position 9,978 of record NZ_JBHFNQ010000179.1, on the reverse strand, counting down.
TAATCTTCTAAAGTAGCTTGGAAATCTTGAATACTGGCTTGAGTTCTTTGTGCTAATCGGCGTGGTGCTCTGACAATGCTGCGAATGCTATCTTGGATTTGATCGATGATTTGATTTACTTGTTCTTCGCTCAAATCTCGACGTTGACTGAGCAATTTTACGAGTGTATCTCGATCGACTTGAGATAATCTTTCGCGCAGTGCTATTGTTCCTTCTTTCGGATTAGCAAATAGTGTGGAAAAATCCCTTCTGATGCCTTCAGGATTGAGTTCTTCTTTGCCAGTATTTCGCAGATAATCAGCGATCGCAGTTGTAAGGCGATCGTATTGTTCTTTAGTTTTATCGGCTGCGATTTGCGGTGCATGAGTTACACCACTCCAAATAGACTGCACTTGATCGATAATTTGATTGGCTTGTTCTTCGCTCAAATCTTTACGTTGACTGAGCAATTTTACCAAGGTATCGCGATCGAAACGTGACAATCTAGCGCGAATTAAAGGTAATGCTGCATTGGGATTACTCAACAGAATATTTAACTCGCGTTTAATCGAGTCAGGATTCAATTCTTCCTTACCAGTATTCCGCAGATAAGATTCTAAATTCAGCCACAATGCTTCAGCTTGTGCTTTAGCTTGATCTTGAACTTTTTGTGCTTGAGCAAGTACACCATTGCGAGTTCTTTCTAAGTCGCTAACGATTCTTTCTGCTTCTTCAGGAGTAATATCTTTTCGCTGACTGAGAAGTTGCACAAAGGTATCGCGATCGAAGTGAGAAAGGCGATCGCGTAATTGCTCATATCCCGCTTGTGGATCGTCAATTAAAGTGCGGAAATCGCGCTTAATTCCTTCTGGATTTAATTCTTCTTTCCCAGTATTTCGCAGGTAATTTTCGACTCTGGTACGGACATCTTGATTCTGTTCTGTTCCTTCTGCTTGTTGCACTAGGTTAAGAACATCCAGACGAATTGCTTCTAATCGATCGGCAATTTCATTTCTGCGAACGGTCGTGATATCATCTCTTTGTTGCAGTAAATTCAAAAAGTCCGATCGACTTAATCTTTCCAATTGACGACGCACTGCACTTGGATCGGCTTCAGGATCGTAAATTACCTGTCTAAATTCGTGGTTAATTGTTTCGCGATTGAAGTGCCAAGGATAGGAATTTAACAGATAATTTTCCACATCCAACCTAATAGTATTAGGTGTGCTGGGAGGAAGTCCGGGAACGTTGTCTCTTACCTGAGAAGTAATTTGACTTGCGCCACTAGCAACTTGATCTCTAGCGTTTTTTAACCGATTCAAAATGGCTTCAATATCCAAATCGGAAAGGTCAGTTCTGCCTAATAATACTCCCATTGCGGTGTTCATGCCATATTGCACTGCTTGCTGCATAAAACCAGGAGTTTTTTCGGTTTGTTCTTGAGTACTTTGCTTCTGTTGACGCATTTCTTCAATTAATGTGTCAAGCTTTTGATTTAATTCTGGCGATCGCAATTCATTAGTTTGAGCAGATTTCAGATAATTGATTAATTCACCCATGACATCACGTTGGGGATTTAATCTATTAACTGTTTGCTTCCAAGAATCTTCTAATGTATCGACAATCCGATTAACATCTCGCTTAGAAAGTGCAGTATTATTTCCCACCAAATCTACGAAAGTTTGACGGTTAATTCTGCTTAATCCTTCGCTACTTGCAACAGCTGCTAATCTAGGATCGTTGAGTACATTTTCAAATTCCCGGCGCAGTCTTTGTAAATCTAATTCTGGCGGACGTAGAGTTTGCAAATAATCTTCCAGATTTTCTCTTATGGTAATTGGATCGATCGCATTTCCAATTTGTCTGCCAACAGCAGCAGCCGCCGCTTCTGCGGTGGAAACTACTTGATTAGAAGCAGCTTTTGCACCTAAAGCAGCCGCCGCAGTACCGACAATTGATTGAAAACCAGAAGTCGCAGTATTAATTACTGAACCAATTAAAGAACCTACTGCACTAGAACTAGCCCAAACTAATAATAGTAAGTAAGCTCCCCAAATTGTTAAGCCAATAATTGCTCCCAAAACTGGGCTAGTAACTAGGCTTAATTTAACTGCTAAGAAACTAGCAATTAGCACTGCTAAACTAACAGTTATTAATGTGGCTAATCCCAGCCACCAACTAATTTTTTTGACTGTGGTTCCCAAACTGTCTGAATCATCGTTACGATCGCGATCGGAATCAGAATTTGATTCCCGCCCTAATAAATAAGCTACGCCAAAGTTGGTTAATAGAAATTGAAAAGCAAAAGCAATTAATACTCCAGAAATTAAAGCTGCAAAAAATTGTGGCCCGGAAAATACCAACGCTGCTCTTTCGGGAGCAACTACTGGTTGAGTAGGTGTAACTGGTGTTCCTATTTGAGCCAACCAAAATGGCAGCTTATTTAATCCCATCTGCATATTCAAAAATTCAATCATAGATAGTATTTACCTCTGGTTATGAAAGCTATTACATCGAATTTAAGGTGACACAGCTAAAAGCTTTATACTTTAGCAAAAAGTAATGTCATATCGCTTAGAATCGCTGAATACCAGTATTAAAAGCATCTCTCTCAGGTCTGAAATTTTATATCTGAAGTGAATATAGAGACAAAATGCTTAACTTTTAATCAACAAATTGTAAATTCAAATACCAGGTGATAAACTTTCTATTTTCTCACTTTCTATAGATAGAGTTTTCTATTAAGAAATAACTCTTTAAGATCGACCCTGAGATAGTCTAATCTCTGTGTCTAAAGACAGACTACTTGCTATTTTGCGGTAGCTACTATGAGTGTGTAAGCAATTGTTAAGGACTGTTAAGCATGGAAACTCGCACTTCTACCGATTTACCACCCGTAGCTACCGCCTATAACGGTAAAGACCGTAACGCTTTCTTGTTTGGCTGGAATCCTCAAGCCGAACTGTGGAATGGTCGTTTAGCTATGATTGGCTTTTTAGCATATTTACTCTGGGATTTAGCCGGATACAGCGTGTTGCGTGACGTATTACACTTTATTGGATACTAAGTTACATTTGCGGCGTGTCCTGTTTTCATCTGCTCATTAAAATCTAACCTCCTCTCTTTTACTGACGACTAAATAAAGTCGTCATTTTTTTGTTGATTATTAAGCATTAATATCCGCTAAAAGTTGTATCGCTGATGGCAGTTGTCTGGGCTGTAATCCCAGAAGAAAATTGTGATGTAGGGGTAAGCTGTGGAGCATTTAAATCACTTATTAACGAGTAGGGTGCGTCAGACGGTAAAGCCTTATATAGAAAGGAAAATATCCCCTTCTGACGCACCCTACAATATGACTTTTAAATGCGTAACAGGGTAAAAACTAAAACAGAGGTAGTTTTGCGGTGCATTTTCCTTGGCAGAATCCATTACCTTTGGACGAGTATGCCACAACTAAAGTAGTTGTTTACTTTTATAGTGGACAATGGATTCCGATTATGTTTCATAAATTAGTGGATGCGATCGCCCTACATCGCAAAGCCAAACAACAGGGAAAGGAAATATTTATCTTCCCCCCTGATGTTAACCCTAAAAATATGCAAGAGTTTTGATATTTACTGCCAAATCAAAAAGCGGATAATTACATATAAAGCCGCAGCAGTTAACTGTAAGGTCATCATAGGAATGCCGTAATGTAAAAACCTTTTAAATGATATGCGGCGACCGTGTAATTCCGAAATCCCAGCCGCAACAATATTAGAAGAAGCGCCAACTAAAGTACCATTCCCCCCCAAAGTTGCGCCAAACATCGTCGCATAAAATAACGGCAGAACTTCAGCGGGAAATTGTCCAGCAAAATTAGGTGAAAGTACTTCTTGCCCAGCTAAACCCACATTAACTATATATTCTTTGAGTAATGGTATCATTGCCACTAGTAAAGGAATGTTAGGTACAAGGCTAGAAAGTATACCGACTAAAAAGAGAAGAATTATGGAAGCAACTGCAATGTTTTTACCTAAAACTATTGCTAATGCTCCTGATAAAGTGCTAACAACACCCGTTTTTTCCAATCCTCCGATTAAGACAAAGATGCACATAAAAAATATTAAAGTACTCCAGTCTACATCTCGCAAAATATGATTAACTGTATCTATCTTGCTATGATGAGAAAGTAGTAAAGCTAAAGCTGCACCGAACAAAGCAACGGTAGCTGGAGAAATGGGAATTGGTAAACTGTCCCCAACTACGAAAAATATTAACACAAAAGCTATAATCAAACTTCCCACAGCTAAAACGCGAGGGTGGTTAATTTGTGGGTGTGGTAAATGTTCTAAATCATCTAACTTTTTGTGCCAAATTTTGCGGAATAAAAACGGTAAGGTAGCTACTACTGCAAGCAGAGAAATTAACCCACCTAAACTTAAGCGAGTTAAGTAATCTGTAAAGCTAATATTTATGGCATCACCAACAATAAAAGTAGCTGGATCGCCAACAATAGTTAATAATCCAGCACTATTAGTAACAAACACCATTAAAATTAACAAAGGAACAAAATCTACTCCCACTTCCTCAGCAATTGGCGGTAGTAAAGGTGCTAGTAAAATTACCGTTGTGGCGTTTGGTAAGAAGGCACAAATCGGGGTAGTAATAGCAACAATACCCAACAATAAACGATTCCCTCTACCTTTAGCTAACAGAACTATTTGCGTAGCTAAGTAATCAAAAATTTTCGTGGGTTCAAAGGCTCTGACTAATACCATAACACCAAAGAATAAACCCAATGTGCCATGACTTTGACTGATATATCCAATGGCTTCATTTAAAGTCATGACATTGAATAAAACCAGGATCAATGCACCTAAAAATGCAGCAATTGTCAGGTGTATCCACTCAGTCATAAGTAAGAAAATCACACCGACAAATGTTACGGTGGCAACTATAGCTTGCCAGTTTTCCATAAATTACCTCTATCTTAAGTGAGATATTTAGTTGCTTGAATAGTACAGAAAAAAACCACCTGTGTAAAGGTGGAAAATAATCGAGGCTGTAGAAGGGTATGTTGTTGCGCTGTATTCGCACTTTTTAAGACTAGTATAAGAGCGAAGACAGCGCAACAACGTACAATTATATAATTTAGCAACTTGCCTTAATTGAATCGGGAATTCCTAGTACAGGACAAGGGAATTTACTACCGAGTTTTTGCACAAGGGAATGCTTAGCAGAATGACAACCTAAAAATAGTAAATCTGCTGCTTCAGATTCCACAACTCTTGTTAATTCTTCAGCTACAGAACCGATGCGTAAATGGGCGATGAAATTATCTCCCCATTCTTCTACTAAATAACGGGCTTGCCATAAAATTTGGTCTGCTTTCTCAAAGATAGAAGTTCGGGAACAAGTAGTTGGTACAGGGCGAGATTTTGTGGTTGTTTGCCCTTCGCTCATCGCCAATGCCTGAATTTTTGGTTTAGCTAACTCCGGGGTGACTGATTTTAATACTGATGCCGTAGAGAATTTACAAGAATTACTAGAAAATGTGTAATTACTAGTAAAATGTTTTAGCTTACTGTTTCCTTCATTATCAATGACATAGACAATTTTTACACTCACTTGTTTGTTTGTCGCTAAACTAGTTTGATGAGCCATCAACAGGGTAATATCTAAAGCTGTATGACTGCTAGGAGAACCGTTATAACCAACAACAAAAGTTAAGGAATTATCGGATTTAGTTGTTGGTGAAACTGAAGACTTGTTCCCTGGCAGCAATATCATTTGCTCAACCAAATCATCTCGACCAACTGCGCTTTGAAAGCGGACTAACATTGGTTTGATATTCACCAGCTTTACCTCTCGTAAATGAAATAGTTACTCGTCTTGAGTGAAATAACGATCCAAAAAGTTTAAGGCGTGATTTCGCAAGTCAAAATATTCCTTTGTTTCGCGGATTTCTTGTCGATTACGTGGGTGGGGAAATGGTACCTCCAAAACCTCTCCTATTGTAGCAGCAGGGCCATTAGTCATCAAAACGATGCGATCGGACATATAAATCGCTTCATCCACATCATGGGTAATCATCATTACCGCTTGTTTGTGGCTTTCCCAGATATCAAGTACCTGCTTTTGTAACTTACTTTTAGTTAGAGCGTCAAGAGCGCCAAAAGGTTCATCCATCAGCAACATTTTTGGGCGAATAGCTAAAGCTCTAGCAATACCAACTCTCTGTTTCATCCCCCCAGAAATTTCATCAGGATATTTATCTGCGGCGGCATTTAAATTCACCATTGCGAGATGTTCGTTAACGATGCTAATCTTTTCAGACCTTTTTGCATTTTTCAGGACTTCATCTACTGCTAACCGAATATTTTCTCGTACAGTTAACCAAGGTAGCAGTCCATAATGTTGAAAAATCATCATGCGATCGCTACCAGGTTTCCGAATTTCTCTGCCTTCCATTCGCACCGATCCAGAAGTTGCTCTTTCCAAACCAGCCGCTATTTTTAGTAAGGTCGATTTGCCACAACCAGAGTGTCCAATCACCGAAATAAATTCATCTTCTCCGATTGTCAAATCTACCCCATTCAGCACGACAAATTCACCGCCATCAGGAGTGCGGTAAGACTTAACTAAATTGCTAATTTCTAAAAATCCATAATCGGATAAAGAAGGTTCGTAAGCATTACTGTAAACTGAGTTAGACTTAACCATTGAATGCTCCTGAACTTGATTAATTAGGACATAAAAATGTGAGTCGGGCTGTTAGCTCGAATCTCAAAACTATTGAGATAACCAACCGGATTGCTAGGATTGAATTCTTTCCGATCTATAAATACTGTGGCTGGTTCAATCTTGTAATCTTCCAGGGGACATTGGATTCCCATTTCTGCTGCTATCTCCCGATAGAGGTCAGTTTTCCAACCTTTACGGGCTAATTGTTCGGCGTTTTTGGGAAACTCTTTTATTTGTCCCCAACGTGCGGCTTGAGTCATTAACCAAATACTTTCTGATTGCCACAAAAAGGTTGAATGATCTCCGGGAATTCGGGCAAGATTAGCAGGTAAATCGAAGAAAATAGTTGTATCTTCTGAGTTAACAATTCGCTCTTTATCATCAAAGCCGCCGTAGTTATAATCGCCCACAATTGCGGGTCTGGTAAATTTATCGATAGGTCCCTTTTTAGGTTTCGCTCCCGTAAAAGATCGGTCTGTAATTAACTCGGCAACTTCTTGGCGATTTTCTGGTTTACTGCAATATTGACAAGCTTCAATCATGGCTTTTACCAGCGATCGATAAGTCTTCGGGTAATTAGTAATAAAAGATTCCATTACCCCTAAAAGGCGATCGGGATGTCCTTGCCAAATTTCTCGACCTTGAGCAAAAGTAAAACCAACTCCTTCATTACCTTTAATCGCTCTAGTATTCCAAGGTTCCGCTACCATGTAAGCTTGCATTGCGCCAATTCTGACATTAGTCACCATTTGGGGAGGCGGCACAATAATAATCCGAAATTCTTCCAAAGGATTTACACCCGCAGCTGCCGATAAATAGCGAACAAAGTATTCGTAAATCGACGAACTTAACACCACAGCCCAAACTTTATTTTCGGCGGATTGACTTTCAAAATACCTGCGAAAATCGCGTCCAAATGTTTGCAAATCCCCGTTATATTCGCGCCAAGGACGTAAGCCAAAATCCCACATCGATCGATTCATTGTCATCGCATTTCCGTGACGATGAATTGTCATAGCGGCGCAAAGTGGGGCGTGACGTGCGCCTTCTGCGCCTATTCTGGCGTTAGTGACAGCACCAGATACCACAGGTGAAGCGTCGAGTCTGCCAAAAATAACGCCGTCGCGAGATGTTGCCCAACTAGCTTCGCGGTTAAGTGTGACGTTTAAACCATATTTGCGAAAGAAACCTTTTTTCCATGCGATCGCAAATGGCGCACAATCATTTACAGGAACATACCCGACGGTAATATTTTGTTTTTCTAATGTTCTGGGATCTACAACAGGTTGAACTGCTAATGCTTCTTCGGTTAATCCTTTCGCAGATCGATCGCCCGAAATTGCACAGGAAGATAGCGCCATTCCCGCAGCAGTCGCACCCATTCCTAACAGAAAATCTCTGCGATTCCATGATAACTTTTCGGTGTTACCCATAGTTAAACTCCACCGATAATTAATTGATTTGTTATTTGTTATTTGTTATTGATCATTTGGTAAAACTTTTGAGCCATGACCAATAAATAATGACTAATTTGCCGTTCTGGGACGATGCGTAACTAATTCCTGAACTTTGCCTAAAGCAAAATCTAAGATTAGTCCGGTTACACCAATTACTAACACTGCGAGAAATACAGAACTTAGGTTTAACCGACTCCATTCATCCCAAACAAAGAAGCCAATCCCCACCCCACCTGTGAGCATTTCCACAGCCACAATTACCAGCCAAGCAATCCCTAAACTGATTCGCAATCCGGTAAAAATGTAGGGTAAACTTGCTGGCAAAATAATCTTGGTAATCCGCCGCCAACGGTTCATTTCTAGCACTCTGGCTACATCAAGATAATCTTTAGAAACGCTAGAAACTCCCAAGGCAGTGTTAATAATTGTCGGCCACAAAGAAGTAATGAAAATTACAAAAATTGCTGATGGGTCTGCCAAGTTGAAAATCGCTAAAGCGATCGGCAACCAAGCTAAAGGCGATACTGGTTTAAAAATCTGAATCAACGGATTGAGGGCTAACATTGCAGGTCGAGACATTCCGATTAAAAAACCCAAAGGAATCGCCACTACTGCACCTAATAAAAATCCCCACAATACCCGTCTTAAACTTGCCAATAATAACCAACCAATCCCCAAATTTCCAGGGCCACGTTGGTAAAAAGGATTCAATATGTAATCCAAATTAGCAGCTAATGCTTCTGGTGGTGTGGGCATTAATTCGCGGTTGAAAAGTGCCACAATCCACCATAAAATAATTACGCCGAGAAAACCTAGCGCAGGCAGTAAAACCACATCTCTAACAACGATCGGTTTAGCGCGTCGCCAAGCTGCCTGTCCAGCGATTGCGATCGCAGACAAATTCAAATTTATAGCCATAGTTAGTGTCAACAGCAGGTACAAAAGTACTGAGCAGTACCAGCCAAGAACACTGATGAGTTCAGAAAACAAAAAACTTTCTAACTCTTCAGTCTCCTCTCGATGCCTACGAAGTTAGCTGACGGGCTAGGAATGAGAGTTATCCTTCTCTGCCTATCTCCTCACAAAATCGGCAGAAATACGCCCCAAAAGTTGGTTCCTCCGCTCCAGGCTTGCTAGCCATAGATTAGGCTGACTTACTCAAACCTCCCGAATTCTAACATTGCGATTTACAGAAGGCAAGTTCACTTTCGGTATAAGTTCAAGTATCGATAACAATCCCAAAGTTAGATGAATAAGTTAACAAATTTTACATTTTCCGGTTTTGTATGTCGATTTACTGCTTAATGTAATACATACCTCTATCTTTAGCTAGATTCTGCACTAAAACCATAGTTGTTAGGTTAGCTAAGAACTATTTCAATAATTGTTTTACCCTTTGTCAAGACAAAAACTATGATACAAACTTCTGAATCATTTTTGACTAGTACTTCTGAAGATGTTTTGTGTTTTTATACCAATGCTACTACAGAAATCCAAATTATTCGCATTGAGAATAACCCAAATTCTAAGCTAGAGCGTATAGTTTTTCCTAGTGAAAAATTACTATTTGTTGGAGAACCAGAAGCTCAGTTAGAAATTTATACTGGCAGTATGGGAAAAGAAATTTTGTCTGATACTATTCCTTGCGCTAGCTTACGAGTTGAAAAATAGAAATGTACGTTGTTGGGGGGTTGGGGGATTTTAAAACATGTTATTGAGAGAGAACGCGAAAAACAAAAAAAAATTTTTGTTGGTGGGCTGGGGGGGGAAAGCAAGCGAAAGCAAACAAAAGGAAAAAAACAACCCCACCAAAAAA
>NZ_JBHFNQ010000178.1:0-30363 GCF_041929345.1 Floridaenema aerugineum BLCC-F46 | reverse complement strand
GTTGCAAAACCGTTCCCAAACGTTGGCGCTTTCGCGGCGTTGAATGGTTGTGGTCATTGTTGGATAATTGCGATGATTTATTTTTCGAGGTTCAGAGCGGTTTGTTTGCCCGCTTAAATATACATTAAGGGATTTGTTTCGGTTTGTAAAGGGGGTTAAGAAAAAATTTTTATTTTACAAAAAAAGGATTTTGCAATACCACCTTGATGGGAAAGTGTCAACTCAGATCTTGCACTCCTGAGCAGAGCCTCTATTCTTCGTTCCATTTGTTCAACCGGGGAACTAGTATCTGGGAGCTTCCACCTCCCTGGGTGCAAGATTTGAGTCAATCCTCGCCAGTTTGCTTTGGAGTTTATACATAACTAAAGTTGTAATAATTCTTATGAAGAAAGCTCTCACCTTAGCTGGAACTATAGTTTTACCGGATATTCAGAAGAAATATATAAATTATAAAATCTAAAATTAGTATAGATCACTACAAGTTACCAATCACTCAATACGCTTAACGTTATCTCTTAAAAAAATAATGTTTCAGAATCTATCGTTACGAAATAAAGCTATTGGCTTTGCGATCGCATTAGGTACACTCCCAGTGTTACTAATTGGTACTGTAGCTTATTACTTTGCCAATCGTTCGATTACGCAAGACGTAATGCAATATCAAAAAGCTTATGCAGTAGAAGTGGCGGATAAACTCAGTCGTTTCATGTTTGAACGTTATGGAGACATTCAAACAATAGCTAACTTAGCTATTATCAACGATCCAAAACTTAGTCGGATCGTTTCCCAGGAGCAAAAAGAAGAGACGCTGAATCGTTACCTAAAAGCTTACGGCGTTTATGACAATATTAGTATTTTTAATTTGGATGGCAGCGTAAGTGTTAAATCGAGAGGGACAGTTGTCCAAAACCCAAGAGAACAAGATTACTTTCAACAAGCACTCAACCAAAATCAGCCCTTTGTTAGTCATCCAGAAATTTCTCCATCTACCAATGAGTTAGTGTTGTATTTAGTTGCACCAATTAAAGATGCTGTAACAGGGAGAACTATTGGGATAGCCCGATCGCGATTACCGCTACATCACATTCAGGAACGGATCAAAAGTTTTGACGATCGAGAAAAGCAAATTCATGTAATTGATGCTTTAGGCAAAACATTTATATCTCAGAATCAAAAAAATATAGGTCAGGATATATTTTCAGAGTATTCAGGCTTAAAGCAACTGCAAGCGAACAAAGCAGCAGATGTAGATATTGCTTATTCGGCAATTGATAAAACAGATAAAGTCTTAGCCTTTTCTACTACTCCTACATTAACAGGAATGCCTAATCTAAACTGGCTGATATTAGTTGATAACGACACAGCAGTAGCTTTTCAGCCTCAAAGAGAATTACTAGTTACGCTGTTAATTGGCAGTGGAATTACAGCTTTAGTAGTGAGTGCGCTCGCAGTTATCCTCGCCAATCGTACCACCAAATCTATTAATTCAATAGTCAATTCTATCACCACTTCCACATCAGAAATTGCCGCAACAATTGAACAACAAGAACGAGTTGCTACCCAACAAGCAGCTTCCGTAAATCAAACTACTGCGACAATGACGGAGTTAGGTACATCATCAAGAGTTTCCGCAGAACAAGCAGAATCAGCAGCGGAAAATGCCCGCCAAGTATTAGCTTTAGCAGAATCATCCGCAGCCGGATCGCGTCAAGTGTTAGACTTAGCCGAACGGGGAACGCAAACAGTAGAACGGACTTTAGCGGGGATGTCTACACTTAAAGAAAAAGTAGGATCGATCGCACAACAAACCTCAGAATTAACCGAACAAACAAATCAAATTGGCAGTATTACCAACATAGTCAGCGACTTAGCTAGTCAAACAAATATGTTAGCTTTAAATGCTGCTGTAGAAGCGGTGCGTGCTGGCGAACATGGCAGAGGATTTGGAGTAGTTGCGACAGAAATTCGCAAATTAGCAGACCAAAGTAAACAATCAGCCCAAAAAATTAACGCTTTAATTTTGGGTATTCAATCAGCAATTGATTCTACAGTTACGGCAACTGATGAAGGGAGGAAAACCGCAGAAGAGGGGATAAAACTTTCTCAAGAAACAGCAAAAGCTTTTACCGAAGTAACTCATGCAATTAATGAAATTGTTTTGAGTAAACAACAAACTTCTCTAACTGCAATTAATGATATTGTTGTTGGTTCTCAACAAATTTCTCTGAATGCTAAACAACAAGCGATCGCCATTGAACAAGTAGTTGAAGCCATGAACAACATTAATCAAGGTGCATCCCAAACTGCCAGCGGCATCACTCAAACTAAAGTTGGCATTCAAAAACTTAACGAAGTTGCCCAAGATCTTAAAGCAATGGTTTAACTGAGATCTTGCACCAGTCCCAAAAACCGCCGGCGAATCAATTCGCAGGCTAATAGCTGAACTCCTCTAAAGAGGACTAAATACTTATACCAATTCTCTATGAGGATGCACTTAATGAACCCCACCCCAAACCCCTCCCCGTCCACAGTCCCGGTTCAATGATTAAGCGCAATTTTACGGAGAATTGGTATTAGTATTCAAAAGCTTTCAGTCCATTAAAATGGACTTGAGGTATTAGCCCGGAAATTGATTTCCGGGCGGACTCAATACTGCTCGGTTAAGCGTAGGGGCGAAGCATTCGGGCGACAATTTATTTGCTCAAATCCTAGATTTTATGTCCGAATGCTTCGCCCCTACAAAGGCAAAAATCCAAAACCCGAGCAGTATTGCGGGCGGACTCTCATCGCAGGTGCAAGATCTCAGTTAAGAGAAGGCAGAAGGGAACAGGGTAAAGGTTAAATTAGTCTCCCCATCTCCCAATCCCCCCATCTCTTCTAACCGGGAGGCCAAGCCATTTGTCTGCCGCCTAAAATGTGTAAATGGAGATGGTATACTGTTTGTCCACCGTCTGCGCCATTGTTAATTACTACTCGATAACCATTTTCTAGTCCAGCTTGTTCAGCAACTCGCTTGACAATTAACAGCAGATGACCCAAAATTTTGTGATCTTCGGGTTCTGCGTCAGCAAGCTTAACGATAGGTTTTTTGGGAATGACTAAAATATGAACAGGCGCTTGGGGATTGATATCTCTAAAAGCAAGTGCCATGTCGTCTTCGTAGACGATATCTGCGGGAATTTCCCGACGGATGATTTTGCCGAAAATCGTGTCTTGTGCAGTCATTGATAATTTTTCATTCATCAATTGTCAATGATAAGAGAGGATAGACAAAGAACAACTAAATTAATTGCTAAGGAAAAGAACTGTGTTAGCTAGAGTTTGGAGTGCATCACTTGTAGGCATTGACGCTGTGAAAGTGGGGGTGGAGGTGGACGTTTCGGGGGGACTTCCGGGAATTGTTGTGGTTGGTTTACCGGATGCTGCTGTGCAAGAGTCTCGCGAACGGGTAAAGGCGACGATTAAAAATGCGGGGTTTGCTTTTCCGATGCGAAGAATTGTGGTTAATTTAACTCCGGCTGATTTACGCAAGGAAGGGCCAAGTTTTGATTTAGCAATTAGTATAGGAATTTTAGCTGCGTCGGAGCAAGTTAACCCGGAATTGTTGGGGGATTTCCTATTTTTAGGCGAAGTTTCTTTAGATGGTAGCTTACGTCCGGTGGCTGGTGTTTTGCCGATCGCAGCTGCTGCCAAACGTTTAGGAATTGCAGGTTTAGTTGTTCCAACTGATAATGCACAGGAAGCGGCAGTTGTGGCAGATTTGGCGGTTTATGGGTTGGAAACTTTAACGGATGTAGCTAATTTTTTGGATAATCCCAAACGTTATCAACCTGTGAAGATCGATCGCACAAAACACAAAGATCGATCGCACTTTTCCAGCTTAGATTTAAAAGATGTGAAAGGTCAAGCACACGCTAGACGGGCTTTAGAAATTGCTGCTGCTGGTGGGCATAATTTAATTTTTGTTGGTCCTCCGGGAAGTGGTAAAACGATGTTAGCTAGACGTTTACCAGGGATTTTACCCGAACTTTCTTTTGAAGAATCGCTCGAAGTAACTCAAGTTTATTCTGTTGCTGGGTTATTAAAAAATAGAGGTAGTTTAGTTAGCGATCGACCTTTTCGTAGTCCCCATCATTCTGCTTCTGGCCCTTCTTTAGTTGGTGGTGGCAGTTTTCCCAAACCTGGGGAGATTTCTTTAGCACATCGGGGAGTCTTATTTCTTGATGAACTCACTGAGTTTAAAAGAGATGTTTTAGAGTTCCTCCGCCAACCTTTGGAAGATGGATATGTGACAATTTCTCGTACTAGATTATCTGTCATGTTTCCGGCACAATTCACTTTAGTTGCGAGTACAAATCCCTGTCCTTGTGGTTATTTTGGGGATACGATTCAACCTTGTACTTGTTCTCCCGGAAAAAGGGAACAATATTGGGCGAAACTTTCTGGCCCTTTGATGGATCGCATTGATTTACAAGTAGCAGTTAATCGATTGAAACCGGAAGAAATTACTAATCAACCTTTAGGGGAAGATTCTACCTCTGTTCGGGCTAGGGTGCAAGCGGCTAGAGAGCGATCGCAACACCGTTTTAAAACGGAAACAAATTTACGTTCTAATGCGGAAATGCAAAGCCGTCATTTAATGCAATGGTGCAAGTTAGATGATGCTTCTCGGAATTTGTTAGAAGCGGCTATTCGGAAGTTGGGACTTTCGGCTAGGGCTAGCGATCGCATTTTAAAAGTAGCGAGAACGATCGCTGATTTAGCAGGTGATGAAGACATCAAAACTCAGCACATTGCTGAATCAATTCAGTATCGCATAATTGATAGAATGCAGTGATTAAAAGGATGTAAAATTATGAGCAAATTACAAACAAAATTACTCACTGATGAATGGGTAATAGCGACTTGGGATGAGTACATTCAAGCTATTGAGACTCAACAATTAGAAAATGCAAAAACCTATTACTATAAAGGACAACTGAGAATCGAAATGACACCTCAAGGCTACGATCATTCTTACGATAATTCCCTGATTGGCTACTGTGTGCAATTATTTTGTGGCATAACAGGCATGGCGATAAGTGCAGTAACTAACTGTACATTTAGGCGAGGTAATGAAGCAGAAGCTCAACCAGATTTAGCGTTTTATATTGGTGAGAATGCTGAAATTATTCCCCATAATACAACTATTGTGGATTTAAATGTTTACCCACCACCAGATTTAGTGATTGAAATTGCTAAAACTTCTTTTTCTGATGATATCGGTAGCAAGCGAATGTTATACGAAGAATTAGGCGTGAAAGAATATTGGGTTGTGAATGTAGTGCAAGCTTTATTGATTGCTTTTGCTATTGTTGATGGTGGAAGTAGGCAAATTACACAATCTCAACTTTTACCGAATTTACCTTTTAGTTTATTAGAAGAAGCTTTGCGGCGAGGTCGGGAAAGTGGTAGAAGTCAGTTATATAGTTGGTTAATTAATGAAATTCAATCTCTTAGTAATTGATATCATTTCCGGCTGAAGAGCCATAATATTTTTCATCCAAAATCCTGTAGAGACGTTATATATAACGTCTCTACATTATCTACATTATGGGTAATCAAACAAAGTTTCCGCGCTCGCTATAATGACGATCGATTCTTCTCTTTATAGTGTTACAGTAACTAAACCTGGGTTAGTTTGTCGGTGTTTACAAGTTAGACATCTCATCATTTTATCTAGTCTTTTACTATTAAGTCACGGAGGTAGTAGAAGCGATCGGTTCTCCAATCACTTCCTTTTTTTCTGCCTAAGTAACCTGCTAAAGGTGATGAAAGTTCGATTAAAATTTCGTGCATTTCTCTATCTTGTAAACTTTGAGGTGGATTTGAATGTACGTATGCACCATGTAAACCTTCAATCCCGGCATTCTCAAAATTTGTAGTTTCCAGGTGCTTTTTCACGAGTTGGACTATATGCGATCTCATCTTAATATTTTTCTTAACTGTCTGAACGTACTCGTCAATCTTGGAATCAATTTGACCAGCTTCCAAGTATGCCTTAAGTTCAATTAAATTAACTGAACCTGGATATGTTGCTTGTAATTCAACTAATTCTTGAAGAGTCATAGGATTAATAATGCTAACTTTCCACTCGTGGGCAGCTTTTAACAATGGTTTTGATGGTTCTCCGGGGCCAATGACTAATTTTACTGCACCTAGAAAATGATCAGTTCCTAAGTGAGTTCCACCTAGCCTAATTAATTCTTGAACAGCCATAGCTCCGAGGCCCTGACCTGCTTTACATTCTCCTACTAAGGGATAAGGTTTCGTACAGTACAAATCCATCCCACCAGCACCACCTTTGGCATTTGGATCTAATTCAAAACCTAAAAATTTTAAGCTTTTGTGAACAATTTGTTCAAAGGCTGTGCCCCTTTCATAGTTTCCACCAGTGGTAGCTGTTGCCAAATCATTGATTGTTTTAATCCAAGACAAATCTGTGTCAGATAATTTTTTAGGCGGATTACTTACCCATCCTAAAAATGCCTGGATGTGATGATTTAAATTTTTGGCTTTTGGGTTAGTAATAGCTATTTGAGCAACTTGGCTTTGCAACTCTTCCAATTCTGGATGTAAAGGCGGGATTCGATTTTCTAGCTGATGGCGACGTTGGGAGAATACGGTATCGCTCAAAATTGGCGAAATATCTGTAACACTTATAGCTTTAGGTAAAGCCACAAATTGTCCCTGGCTATCCGCAGACATTACCAATGGTTCTGGTAGCAAAAGCAAATAAACCCGCAGATAAGCTAGAAAAATATAGGAACGTTTGGCAATAATTTGCTGCAATGCTTCTATTGTCCAAATTGTTAGAGGTGATAAAAGTTCTAACGATTCAGATTTATCGATAATTTGACACAATTCGCATCTAGCCCAAGCTTTAATTATTACTCCTTCAGGATGCAATTGTGAAATCGTGTTTTTGGCAATGGTCAAAAAACCTGAACAATATTGCTGTTCAACTGGTAATAAGTTACCAGAGACATCTGTAGGATAAAGAGCAAATAGTTTTCCTACATCAAGAAAAGATCGAGGCATGGCAAGGATCGATCGCCCTTGAAATAGGGCTTCCACCTCCGGTGCAGGTAATCTCAGCGCAGTGTCAAGAGAGAGTGATGACATGACAATTTTTCCGATTGAAATTGATTTAATAACCAAGCTACTTAAGCGATTTACCTCCCAATTTTATTTAGTAAATCATCAAGTGACATTTCAATATTTTTATTCGATGTAGTTGAAGTTGCTGATGTTTTATTTTCGGCAACTTTATCTTCTTCATTAATTAATCCATCAGGAACTTGACCAGAAGGATCGCTTAGAATCTCCTGAATTAGATAGTTATCATTTGCTATCTTCTTTTGCAAGATAAACTGTTTTATTTCTTCTTTGTTCAATTCATAATCTCCTGAAGATTTACTAACAAAAGATATTGCCAAAAGCGGCTTGATGTCTTCAATCCTTAACTTAACAAATTCTCCTCCTAACTCTTTAGACAAGAGTTTATCTAAATGTTGTTTTCCCATAATATTTGGGTTAACTTCTTTGGAACGAACCAAGCAACCGCGAGTCATATCAAAATTTCTGTAGTCTATTAACCGTTTTAGTGCAGCACTTACAAACCTACCACCAGATTCCTGAACAACTGCTACTACAATTTTGACAACTTTTCCATTTTCTTTACCAACTATTCTGAAGTGTAAGTAACCTTTGTCTGCACTTTTAACTTTTACTTCTTCAATGCTCTGAATTTGCACTCCTTCTATAGTCTGACCTTTAATTGCCTCGAATGCTAAACGTAGAGCATCAGATATGGCAGAGCTATCTTCAAAATAATCATTTATAGTGCGATTAAGCCCTGTCAGTTCCTTGTTGAAAGCAGCTTCTACTGGATCGGTTTGTTTCACTATTACCCCATCCCCAGGTACTTTCCAGTTCTTTTTACATTCATCTAGAACTTTCCTAACAATTGGCTTTTCTTTGCCAAGTTCTCTCAATTCATTTTCATCAAACGGATAAACAGGATGAGGCGGAGTTAGCCCTTTTTTATCGTAATAATCTTTCAACCAACAAGAAACTAAAGTTACTACATCATCAGAATTGAGATATTTTAAATCAAAAGTTTTTTCGCCTATTCTGGCAGTAACCGCTTCTGCTTGTGGTAAAGCCCTAATTTGAAGGCTATAAGTTTCATCGTACATAGCCAGCATTAAAACACCACGTTTGATTTTGCTGTACAAATCTTTTGCTAAAAGAGCGATCGCTTGTGCTCTCGTAAAACCTGCCTCATTACGATTTACACTTTCTAACTCGTCAAAACCAATTACTAATGTCCTGTAATCACCTATTAAATCTAAAATTTGGCAAGCAGTTTGGAAAGATTGAGATTCTTTATCTTCTTCGCGGTTATTTGGTAGTCCCATTACATCAGCTTGTTTTTGAGCTAATTCTCTTCCCGCTAACCAATTGATTGCAAATGACTGTTTATCTGAAGATAGTGTCCAAAGAATAGCCTGGATCAAATAAGGATTTTCAACGTTGGGTTTAACTTGAAGTATTCTTTCAGCCAAACTATCAACTAACCCAGAATTTTGAGCCAATGCACCAGGAAATCGACTAATTAAATGTTGAGGAGTATAATCTTTATTTGTGGCTCCATTTACTAAAGCCGTCGCTAATTCTTGCCACTGCATTACCCCTTGGTTGCCTGGTTGTTTTAGGCTTGATGTTAAAGTATTTAGGAAATTTGAGTTAATTCGGTTTAAGTCGCCATAGTCTACTTCAGACATATAAGCAAAAAAACAATCGCCTTCCATTAAAAGACGACTACGAATTCGACTAATCAAATGGCTTTTACCTAGCCCTTTCTCAGCTTTAATAGTAATACCAATAACTGAACGTTGCCCAGCACGAATTTGCCCAATAGCTTGAAAAACAGCGTCAGAGGCATGAGAATTAATTGAAGGAACATCAGGAAAGCTTTGTTCCCAAACATCATGGCTTCTTACTATTAAAGATCTGTCAAATGGGTTTTGACTTTCAATAGCTTTTTTGAGGTCTGAGTCTGAAGAATGAGAGTTTGTCATGATCTTATCCGGTTTACAAATGTAAGTAATTCAAGAATGTGAGAAAAAAATAAGTTTAGGGTACTAGACGCTTGGCATAACAGCGTAATCCACTAACTTTAGTAGTAATCGAATCTTCAATTTTGTCTGGGGCGCTATCTTCGACGCTACCCCCCTGAAGTTGCAAAATGTCATTCGCTTGCATTTCCAACATCCAGTCATTGAACTGCGATCGCGTCACCCTGTCCCCAATTTCCCGCCGAATGCGATAAATGGGCACCAAGTTATCCAAGTTGTAATCCCGATTCAAATTGTCGTAGACATCCAACGCCACTTGCTTGAACTCCTCATAAGAATTGATTCGGGTAGACAAGCCGCTAGGCGGCTTCTCCTCTGCTGCACTTTGGTTAGATGCAACTGCGGAACTCCCCTCATTACTTATAGTTCCCATTTCCCGAATCCACTTCAACAACGAATTACCAGTTTTTGCCCCAATTTGGTTAATAAACTCAAATTGTGGATCTATAATGCCAGCAGATAAAAACTCCATGCCTTTAGCAGTCAAAAATACCTTCTTGCCAGAAATTTGCATTAACTTTTCAGTTATCAATTGATCCAGAACCTCCTGAAAATCCCCGATTTTGCCACCTTTTGGCACAATTCGCTTAGTCAACAAACCCTTATTTACTTCCTGTTGCGCCGCACCAATATCCCATAAAGCCAGCAAAATCAAAATTTTGGCATGAGGATCTGTCGCTTTCAATGGCATTGTATTGTTCCCTTTAAAAACCTTAAAGTTACGGATTTAATCCAATAATTATGTTGTCCGAATAACTATTATTATCTATTCATGCCAAATCTTCAATTGCCAAAACATTATTTAAAGAAAATCCAGTAATTACCGTAGCTTCTCCAAAAATTATACTGCACTTATATCAAGTATCACTTAAGAAAATTTGCATAAACTTAATCATTAGCCCTGACAGAATTCAGGGAAAATAACCACTCAAACCTTCTTCTCAAGAGGTGCGATCCCGGCTTATAAAAACATCTCTCAACAGGTGCGATCCCGGCTTGTTAAAACATCTCTCATTCAACAATTCCTACTAACGCAAATTGCTAGTTATTAATTCTTTCGGAGTTCCCCCCTTAGTAAGGGGGGCGGAGGGGGGATCTAACGCTGTGGTTAATAGGTTTAGATCCCCCCAACCCCCCGTGATGTTAATAGCGAAGCTTCCGCTGGTTCCCCCCCTTAATAAGGGGGGCGGAGGGGGGATCGAAAGGGGGGCTAAGAAAGAACTAAACTTGTAACTAGCAACTTGCGTTACTAGTAAAAAACTAACCAAGCAAACTCTAGTAAAAATACGGATAAACTGGACTTATGAGAAGTTGGTAACAGATTACAAACAAAAGTTTCAGGGTTTTTACCGGGAAAGTCGGAAAGAAGGCGATCGCACAATGTAGTTATATTTGTATACAGAAAGCGAGACGCTTGGTTAAGCAAAGGTTATATGAGAACCAAAACGCGAAACAAACATTCTCACCTCAAACACCTAACCGCCATTTTAGGAATATTATTTTTAACAGCTTGCGCTTCCAGTGATATTGAAACCCAACAACCAGGAATAGAAGTAAAATTTTTAGTAGGAAGCGCATTAAAAGACTTTTGTACCCAAGCAGCCCAACAACTAAACCAAACTAACCCCAAACTAGACAACGGAAAAGCATTTTCTTTAAGTTGTGTAGCCAAAGGAAGTGGAGATATAGTCACCACAATAAACAACCTAGCCCAACAACTTAAAACAGGTAGCCTGAAACCCGACGCACCAGAATTTCCCACCTTAATTTCACTCGACGGAGAAATCTATCAAGCCCAATTAATCGCCGCCATCAATAGTATTTTCCCCGGTCAAAAATACATCCCAGAAATAACCGATTCACCCCTATTAGCAAACAGTCCAATGGTATTTATTGCCCCTACTGACGTAGCCCCCGGACTGAAAAAACAACCAGACATATATAAGGTATTAGTAACAGCAAAAAATCACCGCGAACTAGATCCAAATAGCCCCCAACTGCCAATTTACTTCGTCCAAACAGCACCCACCCGCTCAAATTCCGGCTTACAAACATTAGTATCTCAATTTGTCAGCGTATCAGGAAAAAGACCAGAACAATTAACTATAGCTGATGTGCAGAAATATCAAACCCAAATTCAAAACATACAAAGCAAAGTCACCCGCTACGGAATGTCTACAGACACATTAGCAACCGACATGGTAAAAAACGGCTCATTTTGGGCTTCCATTGGTTCAGTTTATGAATCATCTGTAATCCAAGCAAACTCTAATTTACAACCAAATCAAACCCGCTACGAAGCAATTTATCCCCAAGCAACATACACCTCAAATATGCGAGCAATTTTACCTTCAGCACCTTGGGTAAGCGCCGATGAAAAAGCCGCCGCCGAAAAAGTAATTGCCTATTTGCGGACACCTGAAGCCCAAAAAATTGCCACAGAAATAGGATTAAGACCGGGAGTTCCCGGCGTAGAATTAGGAACAAAATTTACCCCACAATTTGGAGTTAATCCTAATGTAAAATACGACTCTTTGCGCCCACCAAAACCCGAAGTAGTCACAGCAATGTTAAAATCTTGGCAAGAGTTTGCCAAAAAACCTTCCCAAGTAGTAATAGTAGTAGATTCCTCCGGTTCAATGTCAGGTAATAAATTACCAGCCGTGCAGAATACCTTACGCAATTACATCCAAAATTTAGGGCCAAAAGAACAGCTTACTTTAATTGATTTTGACACAGAAATTCGCCCACCAATTCAAGTAAATGGGACTCCAGAAGGACGCGATCGCGGAATGCAATTTATCACCAACCTCCAAGCAGAAGGCGGGACAACATTATATGATGCTGCCTTATTTGCCCGAAATTGGCTAATCAAAAACCCCCGCAAAGATGCAATTAACGCCGTAGTTATTCTCACCGATGGTGAAGATTCTGGCTCAAAAATTAAGCTTGAGCAACTAAGCCAAGAACTACAAAAAAGCGGCTTTAACACCGATCAAAGAATCGCCTTTTTCACCGTTGGCTATGGCAAAGAAGGAGAATTTAACCCCAAAGTTCTGCAACAAATTGCTCAACTAAACGGTGGTTACTATCGTCGCGGAGATCCGGCAACAATTTCCACATTAATGTCAGATTTACAAGTTGAATTTTAAGCAATTATGAAACTAACAAACCCTCTTTATTACCCAGTAGCAGTATTAGCAGGTGGCATTGTTTTAGTAACTGGTGTTCGCTTAATGAACTTACCCAACATCATCATTTTACCAACAGCTACAGCAGTTACAATTGCCGGGGCAACCCTGTTAAAATCCAGAGAACCAGACAATAAAAAAATAGCCCAACAGCAGTTACAAAAGGAACTGCAAACCATCCAAAAAACAGCTAAAATGTTAGCAACAAAAGCGGAAACATTACGCCAAGAAGCCAATCAATTAGTACCAAGTGATACCGTTAACTTAGAGTTGTTAGCCACAGTGCAGTATGCGTGCGATCGCGCCATAGAACTCCCCAGAAAAATCGACCAACTAACCAAACGAATCCAAGGCAAAGATTCCTTATTATCAGTCAGCGAATTAGAAGCACAATTCCAAGAAGTTCAAGCCAAAAGAAAAATCAGTTCCGGCATAGCATTACAACATTTAACCCAACTAGCCAAAAGTTTAAAACAGAACATTGAACTAGCCAAAGAAGGACAAAATACCTCTACCGCACAACTAGCAAACTTACAAACCTTAATCCAAAATTCCGCCGGAGTCTTGCAAAAATTACAAAACAAACTGCGAACCGCCGACTTAACCAACTCCCAAGAAGTCAAAGAATTAAAACTCTTAAGTGCCGAACTAAACAGCTTTCAAGAAAACGTTGATATCCTGATTCATAAATAATATGAAAACCAACAACAATCAACCAAAAAATAGAGTTTTTACTTCAATTGCGATCGCTTTAGGTGCGATCGCATTAGCCTACGCACCAATCCCCGGATTCCAGCAAACAATAGTCATAGTCAGCGGCACAGAATTAGCCGAACCAATCCAACAACTAAAAACCAAATTTGAACAAGAAAACCCCAACATCAAACTAGAGTTAAAATTCCAAGGTTCCCAAGACATAGTTAACAACTACATCGACAAAAAAAACGACTTTAACCCAACAATTATCATTCCCGCCTCAGCCGAATTCATCGACGACTTAAATCAAAGACTTTCTGCCCAAAATAACAACCAAACCTTCTATGATTCCCCCCAACCAATAGCCAAAACCTTATTAGTAGGAATAGCTTGGCCCGAAAGAGGAAAAGTTTTATTCCCCAACAATCGCTTTTCTTGGCAAAGAGTAGAACAAGCGATGGCAGCCGGAAATTGGCAAAAAATAGGCGGAAAAAATGAATGGGGAAGCTTTGATTTTCTCACTACAGATCCCACTCGTTCCAACAGTGGACAAGCGACCTTAAATTTGTGGTCGATCGCCAAAACAGGCGGAAATCTCAACTTAAATAATCCCACTATTACCACACTTTTCAGCACAATAAAACGCTCAGTTTATCAACCCCCCCGTTCCACAGACATCTTACTTCAAGAATTTATCACTCGTGGCGCAAACGATGCCGACGTAGCCACAGTTTACGAAAGCATCGCCCTTTCTCGCTGGCAACAAAGCCAAAAAAATCAAACCCAACCCTATCAAATTTACTACCTAGATCCCACAATTGAAACAATAGCAACCGCCGCCATTCTCCGCCAAAACGTAGACAATTCCCAAGCCAACGCCGCCCGAAAATTTATCAACTTCCTCACCCAACCAGAACAACAAAAAACTTTCATTCAATTTGGTTTTCGTCCCATCAACAACAGCATTAATTTACAATCAATTCCTAACAGCCCTTGGAATCAAAATATCCCCGGAGTTGAACTTAATCCAACTGTAAAAACCCTTCCCGCACCCAACCCCCAAACATCAGGAGAAATACAACGTTTGTGGCAAAGAGTTCAATGATAATAAGTAGGTGTAAATAAATAAAAGTGATAATAGTTATATTCGGATGGGGCGGGCAGGATGCCCACCCCACAAGAGTTACAGCTTTCTTGTGGGGTGGGCATCTTGCCCGACGAGAGTTTTCACGGCATTCAAGAAAAGTGCAACGTAACGCACCGTTTGCGATCGCAAAACAAAACTACTCATTCAAATAATATGTATTCCCCGCAGTATCTTGCCAATAACGACTACCTAATTTTCCTTTAACTCGACCCAGACAATTACCAGAAGAATCATAACATTTATATCGACTTCCCTCTACATTTGTTTTCTTTTCTACTTTTACAGTTGTGGGAGCATAAATTTCAATCAGTTGTTGCACATCTTCTCTGACATTAAAATTAGGTATCTGATGTTTTGGCTGATTTTGGCTAGGCATCGGATTGAGAGACTCGCCTTTCCCAACCATGTATTCTAAAGTTTTTACACAATCTAGAAAAGAGGAAATATTACGAGCAATTATCTGTTTAGTTTCGATATTTATGATTGCGTATCCTGTACCTTCATTAATCACGGCGTACTGTTCTTGCACAGTTACGTAATTATCTTGATCTAATTTTTTAATGTCACTCATTGGACGATTTAGAAATACAGCTAACTCTAGTATTCCCTAAGCTTAGTAAGAAATTAACATTGAAATAGACTTTTTTCAAGCTATGATAATAGATCAATGAGAGAACCAACCGGGGCGCAGCTAAGAACTTTATATAGACTTTGCCATCTTCTGACAAATATGATGTTTCAGCCTATTCATATCGTGCGCCTCGATGAGCGATCGCTAAATTTGTTTATTCTAGCTGGACAAGGCGAGAATATTGAATTTGAAATTCAACCAGATGGGAGTATTGAACCATGACAGAAGTTAATTATTCTGCTATGAGCGATCGCCAATTAAAGCAATACATTCTTACCCATCGAGATGATCAAGAAGCATTTTACGCTTATATCGATCGACGACATTCCCGCCCTAATAAACTTACAATCAAATTTGAAGATCCAGCCTGGGAAGAAAAAGTAGTATCAGCAATTCAAACACAATTAAACTCAGAACATTAACAAAGTTTTATTAATCAATTCCACACTTCAGTTAAATCCAAAACAAACCCCGGTAAAACATCTTCCCCTGATAAACTTAGCGGATGATCTAACACTTCCACATCCCGATTTTGGCGATAAATTTCTACTTTTTGGTTTTTGCGATCGATCAACCAACCCAAACGAGCCCCATTTTCCAAATATTCCCGCATCTTAGCTCGTAAAGGTTCCATATTGTAATTTTTAGAACGCAATTCTAGAACAAAATCAGGACAAATAGGTGCAAAAGTTTCTTGCAGTTCTTTAGTCAGTGCATCCCATCTTTCTCGACGTATCCAAGCAGCATCGGGAGAGCGATCGGCCCCATTTGGCAGATGAAAACCGCTAGAAGAATCAAATGCTACACCAAGTTTAGTTTGACGATTCCACAACCAAATTTGCCCAGAAATATCAAAGTTTTTGTTACCAGTTTTACTACCTGTTGGTGGCATAACAATTAACTCTCCTGTAGCAGTTCGCTCCAGTTGTAAATCGCGGTTAGCCAGTGCCAATTCCACAAACTGCTCATGGGAAACTTGCAGCGTTAAAGTAGTTGGAATATTGACAGTAAATACTGAAGATAAGTTAGTTTCTGTCATTTTAGGTCAACGGATTGGTAACTTACGAATACGTACAGAATTATCATCTACAGTTACGGCTGAACCTTCTCTAAGCTCTTCTTCTAACTGAGGTATTATTTCTAGTAATCTTTGCGTCACTACATCAAGTTTTGCAGAAGTTAATCGCAGGGTGATCAAGCTTGGTTGATTGTAATTACCCAAAGCTACCAACATAGAAAAGTCCAAATCTTGCGTGATCACAATTCGACCTTCTATTCTTGCCAACTCTAAAATTTCTCTATCAGTAGCAGTAGCAGGCAGCAAGTCTGTACTACGCAAAATATCATACCCTTGCTGTTGCAAACTGCTAACAGTTAAAGGAGAAATATGAACATCAGCAATGAAGCGAAGATTATTCATGCTGAAGGACTCACAATTCGATCGGAAACTGCCCAAGCAGCATAATTAAGAGCTTGTCGGATATCCTCAGCTTCTAATTCTGGGTAAGCTTGCAAGACTTCTTGAACAGACAAATTACTGGCTAATAACTTGAGAACAAATCCCACTGTAATTCGCATTCCACGAATTGTGGGTTGCCCAAGGCAGATATTTGGGTTAATAGTAATACGGTCTAGATTATTCATGATTTGTGCTTCGATTTGCGATCGATCAATTTATTCATTCTAATTATCTGTGTCTGAAGGCTTTAGTATTTCCAATAGAATTGCACCCGCCCCAAAACAATCGTATGGAGTTGGTAAGTCATAGGTTTTAAAGGGTTCTAACGGCGAAATATCCTCTGCCATCTCTAAATCTTCTGCCAGAATTCGGATCAATTTGAGTTTTTCTGTTGCAGAAAGCTGTCGAACAGCGGGAAGCAATTCAGCTAGTTTCATATTATGTTCCTCCTATACCAGAAAAGTTTCAAAATTGTATTCAGGAACAGGTAAACCATCTGACTCTAAAGCAGCAATATAACCCGTAATTGCCTCTTTGATATTTGCCAAAGCTTCTTCCTTAGTCTTACCTTGGCTAACACAACCTTTGAGACTAGGACATTCTACAATCCAATAACCGTCTTCATCCCGGTACATGATTACCTGTCTCTTTTTCTTATTATCAGACTGCTGCTTAGGTTGTAATGATACTAATTTTCTGCCACTCGCAGCTTGTTGTTTCTGCAAATCTGCAAATATTGCGTCCAAATTGTAGTCAAAAGATTTAGCATATTCATCACGAATTCGATGGATTTCCTCTACAATTTCATCTTTCCACATGAGTTAATCTCCTAGCAGTTCGTAAGGTGTACAAATAATCGGTAGTTGGTATCCTAAATCAAGGCTAATCTCTGCAAGTTTTTTCTGAATTTGAGCATTTGCAATATGTTTACAGTTCCAGGTTAACAGGTAATTCAAACCGTGAACCGTAGCTGCTGCAATGTGAATCGCATCGATATCAGCTTTCGAGGGAAGATTGCTTCTAGAGAGAAATTGTGCTGCTAAATCTAGTACAGCCTGATTGAGTTCTAACAAGGTAATTTCACGAACCATCTCCAGACGTTGTGCTGCAATTTCTGGATCTCCCCGCGCTACCTCGTTCAGAACTGCCTGTGATATGCAGAGTGTAAAAGCACTTCGGCGAGATTCCCACCAATCTCTTGTTATCTCAATGTTTGCAGCTAAACTTAGATTCTTGGTTGCTCTGGCTGTGAGGTAGCCGAAGATACTGGTTTCGATATAGACGGTTTCGCTCATGCAAGATAGGCTCTCAACATATTTACAACTATAATTATATATGTGTTACACTTTTATATTATAAAATGTTGTACAAAACTAAAGTATGATGCCAGTCGTTAGAATCCCTGATCCTTTATATAAGAGGCTTCAAGCCATTGCTGTTCCTTTTGAGGATACACCAATAACTGTTATTGAACGGTTATTGAATGACTATGAGGCACGTAACCAAACCCAACAGATTTCTGAAACAGATAATTATAAAATACTAAACCCTCATACGCCAAGTAATCTCCAGCATACGAGAGTGATTCAAGCCACGATTGACAATAAAGAAATCCGTCAACCGAACTGGAACAAAATTGTTAATGCAGCACATGAGCTTGCTGTACGTCGAGGGATGTCTGTAGACGAACTGAGAAAGCAGACTCTATCCCATGTCGTTAAGGGCGAGAAGAGTGATTGTGGATTTAGATACATACCAGAGGCAAACATTTCAGTGCAAGGTGTAGATGCAAATTTGGCGTGGCGTAATACATTCCACCTCGTAGAGAAACTGAAAGTGTCAATTGAAATCTACATTGAGTGGCGTAATAAAGAGGAGGCTGCATTCCCTGGAGAGAAGGGTAAGCTCATTTGGATGCCGTAATAGATAGATAATTGAACGTGAAAACTAAGCAAACTTACTGTGAGAATATATCACTATGGGTTTGTAACATATATAATAGTTAATATTATGTCCGGTCTATTACCCCCACTGTAGAGACGTTGTATACAACGTCTCTACAGTTCTACTGACAACTAAATACTCAACCGTTGATAAACCTGATCCAAATGCTTTAAATGCCTTTGTGGATCAAAACACTCGTCAATTTGCTCATTCGATAACCTTTCAGTAACACGAGGATCGCTGCTAATTAATTCTCGGAAATTACCTTCAGGTTTATTCCAAGCTTGGTGAGCACAAGATTGGACGATCGCATAAGCTTCTTCCCGCTTCATCCCTTTTTCCACCAAAGTTAACATCACTCTTTGGCTGAAAACCACACCGCCGTAAACATTCATGTTTCGCGCCATGTTTTCGGGATAAACTAACAGGTGTTTCACCAAATCAGTAGTTTCTACTAACATGAAATGAGTCAGAGTGCAGCTATCTGGCAAAATCATTCTTTCTACAGAACTGTGGGAAATATCCCGTTCGTGCCAAAGCGCCACATTTTCCAAAGCAGCAACCGCATTACCCCGCAAAATTCGCGCCATTCCGGTTAATCTTTCGGAACGAATTGGGTTACGTTTGTGCGGCATCGCGGAAGAACCTTTTTGTCCTTTAGCGAAGTATTCTTCTACTTCGAGAACATCGGTTTTTTGCAAGTTGCGAATTTCTACGGCGAAGCGTTCAATTGATGCGCCAAGTAATGCTAAAGCTTGCACAAATTCCGCGTGAATATCTCTGGAAATTACCTGAGTTGAAGCGGTATCTGGTTCTAAACCTAGTTTTTGACAGGCGATCGCTTCTACTCTCGGTTCAATATTAGCGTAAGTTCCCACCGCACCGGAAATTTTCCCCACTGCAACACGCTGACGCACATTCACCAATCTGTCACGATGGCGCAAAACTTCTGCCAACCATCCTGCCAGTTTAAACCCAAAAGTAATCGGTTCGGCATGAATCCCGTGCGATCGACCAATCATTACCGTGTTACGATGTTGCTGTGCTTGGTAACGAATCGCTTGAATCAAATCTTCCAAACGTTCTAAGAGCACATTGCTGCTAGCCACCAATTGCAATGCCAAAGCAGTATCGAGCACATCGGAACTAGTTAAACCCAAATGAATGTAACGTCCCGCATCTCCCACATATTCGTTAACATTCGTCAGGAAGGCAATCATATCATGGCGGACTTCGGCTTCAATTTCCAGCACCCGCTTCGGGTCAAAGTTTGCCTTCGCCTTAATTTCCTCTACCGCCTCAGTCGGAATATATCCCAGTTCAGCTTGCGCCTCGCAAACCGCAATTTCAACCTGAAGCCACGTCTTTAATTTATAAGTTTCTGTCCACAAGTTGCCCATCTCAGGCAACGTATAACGCTCAATCACAGTCTGCTACAGAGTACGACTGTCATATTTTATCGCTAACTGCCCCCAGAGAAAGCCGAGAAAACCCCGAATTGATAAAGCTTTGTTAAGGCAGCAGTAGAGACGTTGCATACAACGTCTCTACATTCTTCTATTCGTAGGGTGCGTTAACGCTAGTGTAACGCACCAATCCACCATATTTAGTGTCAGTGCGTCAGTCCTGGAGACGTTGCATACAACGTCTCTACCAGGTTTACGAATTTCAGGAATTTTACGGATATCGTTGTAGTAACATCATAGTTTAATTTAACAGTTGAATTCTCGGTTATGAATACGATCGTTAAGTTGGGGCAAGCTCTATCAATTATTACTTTGGTATCTTTATCTTTAGGCAACACAAAGGCTATTTCTGCTACTCAAACTAATTTAACCCCTAATCAAAATAGCAATGAATTTCTGATTGCACAGGGACGTTGTAACCAGCAATTTATGATGGTAATGACTCCCGAAGGTGGGCCTTTACAAGTGCGCGATCGCAACGACATTAACGCCAAACCTTTCGGTACTATTCCTAATCGTTCAGTCGTGTTGCTGAAGAAGTTCGATCGATCGGGAAATTGGGCAAACATTGTTACCGACAGAGGCAACGGTTACGAAGGTTGGGTATGGGCAAATTACCTGACTTGTGGCGCTGATTGAT
Organism: Floridaenema aerugineum BLCC-F46; assembly: GCF_041929345.1. NCBI lineage: Bacteria > Bacillati > Cyanobacteriota > Cyanophyceae > Aerosakkonematales > Aerosakkonemataceae > Floridanema > Floridanema aerugineum. The sequence goes on along the minus strand of NZ_JBHFNQ010000178.1, from coordinate 10,007 downwards.
AAAAATCAATTAAGCTGTTAAAAACAAGTTCTGAATAATTTACAAATATGCTATATTTGTAATCATTATAAAGCGGCTATTTAAGGGGTGATGCCTTTGAATGTAAGCTAATAAAAAGGCTACTCGATAATTATACGGAGATAACTATGAGGCAAATGAATGCTCAACAAAGATCTTCTTCCTCAGTTCGGCTTAAAAATTCTCAAACAACTGAACAAGCGTGGTTGGACAAAAGAATCTGTTATTGAAACGATTCAAAGACCAGTTCGTATTGCTTCTACAAGAGATGAACGATTTAATTCTGATGGCACACAAAACGATGAACCTGCTACTATCTACTATCGAAGCGACGGTCATTATGTCATTTGTAATGACGTAAGTGCAGATATTGTGCAGGTCAGCGATACCAAAGACCCGCATTGGATAGATCCTGTAGGCTGCCAGATGAAGTGAATCAATAGCCAGAGGTAATTATATGTAGCTTCTTAAAAGTTAAAGGGGCAGATAAAATTAAACTGCCCCTTTATAATGAAAATTAGATCTGATCAACCATAATCCGTTCTAAAAAGAAGGTTTACTAAGATGATAGAGACTTTAGAAAGGCTGATAAGTAAGTATCATAACCTTGGTATTATTAAGGCAGAGGAACTTTTGTTATCTCCCAAAGATGCAATAAGTCTAGCCAACGAATTAGAACAGAGGGGAATTTTAATTCTAGGTGTTGATCTTTGGTACTATATCGATGACAAAATTGCTGAAGATACAAGATCACTAGACCTGAGTGAAGTAACCGATGTAAAAACTAGTGCAAGATTAGCTAGAGAATTTATTAGCGATCGCTTGCCAAAAAGAACAGCTTTTGTATCATTTGTTTTAGAAGAAGATCAAAGCTTTTTATAAAATAGAGGCTTTATGCCTGGAAAAACAAACTCGTCTCTCATTAAGGCGCAACGGAAGACCAATCCCTGAGAATGATATTTGGATTGCGGCGCAGTGTCTTGAAAATGGTTGGAAATTGGCTATAAATGACGAACATTTTTCTTATGTGGATACAGTTGTAGTTGAGCGATGGAGAATGGTTGTCTGCAAAGCATCAATTGCTGACCTAATGACATTCCAAGCTATTTCACAGGTATGTTTATTAGCTTGAAATTTGTTTTCCATCTGCTTCCAAGATGAGCAGGAACAGTTATCGTATTTCGTTTGATGCGATTATTGCGTTTAATACGAATCTGTGTTATGTTCTAAGAACATATACGCTTATACACATCATGCTGAAGCAAAAATTACCATTAAAGTCAGTTACTCAGCCACAAGAGGCAGACTTAATCGCAAAACTAGAACAAATACTCAGCCTGGAAGCTTCACAAGCAAAATTAGTGGGAAGTAATGGAGAAGAAGTTCTAATTCCTGAGTCTGTTTACAGCGTGCTACGTCAGGTTGTTCACGCAATGGCATCTGGTCAGACTATTACCTTAGCACCTCATAACCGTGAACTGACCACACAGCAAGCAGCTGAGATTTTGAATGTCTCAAGACCTTTTCTGATCAAATTATTAGAAGAGGAGCAAATTCCATACATCAAGGTAGGAAAACATCGCCGCATTCGTTATCAAGATTTGATGCAGTATAAGGAGGTACGTGATAAAAAGCGCAGCCAATTACTTGATCAACTTACCCAGATGAGCCAAGAAGCTGGATTTTACGAATAGGAGTAATTCAACCGATAAAATGGCTGAGTTTCCTGTTCTTTTAGATTCCTGTGTCATGTTCCCTATGTACTTGCGTGACACCTTGCTTCGTACTGCAAAAGCTGGTCTTTATTTACCATTTTGGTCGCAGGAAATTCTTAATGGTGCAATTCGCAATCTTGTGAGTCAAGGAAGAATGACACTTGAGCGAGCAAGCAACCTGGAAGGGAAAATCAAAGAAGCTTTTCCTGAAGCAATGGTTGAGGTACCTCTTGGACTGGCTGAAGTGATGAGCAATCACCCTGGAGATCGTCATGTACTTGCTGCTGCTGTGATTGCAAAGGCTGAGGTTATTGTAACCTCAAATCTAAAGCATTTCCCAGCAGTAGCTCTAGATCCTTGGAACCTCAAGGCGCAGTCTCCAGATGATTTTCTGACTGACCTATTTGATGAATACCCAGATGAGATGGTTAAAGTAATACAGGGACAGTCTCAGGCTCTCAACAAGCCACCATTGACTGTTGTTGAGCTACTTGATTTATTGAGTAAAGAAGTCCCAAACTTCGCCAGTAATATTCTTTTTTATGTATACGGTGATTTTGTTGTACAAACTGCTAAAAAAGCGTTAAGTAAAATAGGAATGCCTGCGCCTGAAGGTGGTCAATTTTATGAAGGAGAGCGGTATCGACTCTGGCAGAAAAGAAAAATTCTTACAATTACTGCTAAAGATGGTCGAGGTGACATCTTGCGAGTTCAGGACAAGAAAATTGAAAGTAATATTTTATGCCAGGATGTCAAGATGTTCCAAACATTTGCTGAAAACTTAGATCAAGAACTGGCAAAAACTAGGAATAAACCATAGCAATCTAGTTTGACAAAGCTTATTAAGAATTATCTAATGTCTGAAGTCTAACTATCCTCATCAATGCAATTGAGAATCAGATTCTATTACCTTTAAATAAGGTATCAGTCCATAACTTATACACTCAGCTAATCTTGGTGGCACAGCATTACCAATTTGCCACATAGCCTTTTTCATCGAACCTTTAAAAATAAAACTATCGGGAAATGTCTGCAAACGAGCCATTTCTCGCGCTGAAATAACCCGATTTAAATAAGGGTGAATGTGTGTACCACCGTGATTTTCTTTCACAGTCATACTTGGTTTACCAGGATATTGACGCTTAAAAGCATCGACATAACTTTCATATAAAGAACCACCAGGCGGAACTTTAGCTATTCTCTCCATATATTCTGGCGAATGGCGAGTCCATTCATGATTTATTTCTGGGATAGCTGTATACTCTGGCAAATCGGAAATCGCTGATTCAATAGGTTTGTATTCATGAGGTAATAATTTAATTTTTGGATATGGATTTTCCATGCCAAATCGATTAGCAATGAAAATAGCTCTCGGCCTAATTTGCGGTACTCCATAAGCGGCTGATTCTAAAATTGCTACAGACATATCAACAAGTGTAATTTTTCTAAGGTTTTTCCTTGATTTGACATTTGCTATTACCTCTGTTTCAAATTTAACACGATCTCCGATCGCAGTTAAATTTAAGAAATTACAAATTTCCCAAAATAAGCTAATCAAACAATGCGCTAATGATGAAATCTTTAAACTATTATTAACGCAAGTTGCTAGTTATCATCCTTCGGGTGCGTCAGAACTAAAAATTCCTGTGACTTGCCCAAATTTTACAGTCTGACGCACAGGACAAACCACAAATTTATCCACAATTAATAACTAGCAACTTACGCTATTATATTATCTTAAGGTGTGAAGGAGAGAACTACCAATGAAAGATTTAACTCGTCGGGAATTTATTATTGTTTCTAGTTTAGCTGCTGGTTTTGCTTTAGCAGTTCGCCCCATTTCCGCGCAAGTTATCAACACAGATAGCAAAGGTTTAATAGCGGGAGAAGTGAAAATTCCGGTTGCAGATGGTGAAATTCCTGCTTATCGCGCTATGCCTGCAACTGGGGAGAATTTTCCTACTGTTTTAGTGATACAAGAAATCTTTGGTGTTCACGAACATATCCAAGATATTTGTCGCCGTCTTGCTAAGTTGGGATATTTAGCGATCGCACCCGAAATGTTTGCCCGTCAAGGCGATGTTTCCCAAATGTCTGACATTCAAGAAATCATTTCTAAAGTCGTTTCTAAAGTCCCAGATTCTCAAGTAATGTCTGATTTAGATGCTACCGTAAAATGGGCAGCAAAGTCAAGTAAAGGCAACACCAAAGAATTAGGAATTACAGGTTTTTGTTGGGGGGGCAGAATTACTTGGTTATACGCTGCACATAATCCAAATGTCAAAGCTGGTATCGCGTGGTATGGGCGTTTAGTTGGTGAATCTACTGCTTTAACTCCGAAATATCCGATCGATATTGCAGCTAATTTAAAAGTACCAGTTTTAGGACTTTACGCTGGTAAGGATGATTACATTCCTAATGATACAGTTGAACAAATGCGGAAAGCATTAAAAGCCGGAAATAGCGGTTCCGAAATCATCCTTTATCCCGATACACCTCACGGTTTTTTGGCTGATTATCGTCCGACTTATCGCAAAGAACAAGCTGAAGATGCTTGGAACAAAATGTTAGCTTGGTTTCAGAAATATGGAGTTGCTTAAGCCAACTACCTAAGTAATCAAATCTTTGGGCAAAAAATCTACTCGATTCAAATAACACAACCTCACTTTGCCATTGTCAAAGTCAATTCTACTAACGGCGGCATTGTTAAGAATGAAGGAAAAACAATGTCCGGGAGGGAAATTTAAAACCGTTGCTAAAAAGCAATTATAAAACCCTCCGTGACTGACAATGGCTACTCTATCATTAGTATTACCATGTTTTTCTAATAGTTCTTGCAAAACCCTTTTTGCCCGAATAAACCATACTTCTGTTTCTTCAATTGGACGATTCCACCAACCTTTTTCTCCTAAGTAATCTGGGAGAATTAATTCGGGATAATTTGCAGTAAAATAAGCTCGGTTTTTACCTTCTGTGGCTATAGGTTCATCAGTTTGATTATCGCGGAAATAAGGCCCTCTGCATTCATGAATATCCACCCAAGCTGTTAAGGGGAAATTTAAGGCTTGGGAAATTAAGGTAGCAGTCATTACAGACCGAATCATTAAGCTGGAATATAGATGAGTAAAGTTAAAACCTCTGCTATTTTGAAAGTCTCTTTCTAGGACGGGTATCGGTGAATAATTGTTCCTGAGAAATTCTGCTAAAAGTTGAGCTTGTTGTTTACCTGTATCTGTTAATTCTGGATCGGACGATCGACCTTTGCTCGAACCAGTCACCCGCCTATTATAATTATTTGTAGATTCAGCGTGTCTAATAAAATAAAGTTGCATAGTATACTGGCTCTAACTTAGTTAACTAAGAAATAAATGATACTTCTCAAACAAGTAATTCACTAAATTAAAGGATAACATAGATTGGATTAGCTACAAAGATCACATTTAGAAAAGAAAGATTGCCTAATTTTTCCTGAGTATTTTTTCTCAGCTACCAGCAACATAAAAACTAGTACCCTGGAAGGGTAATGACAAAGTTTTTTCAGGAACTTAAAATCAAAATATAGGTCATAAAAGATAGAAAGACTTTAAACCAGATTCAACTATTAACTTACAAATCATAGGAGGAGTTTATGAAAAACTTCGCAGCTTTAGCTTTGGTAGGATTAGCAGCTAGTTCCTTAGCAATTGGCAGTACAATTGGTAAAGAAAGTGCGATCGCACAACAACCCAGCATCCGAGAACCTAACGCACAACCAAGTGTTCGCAGCGTTAATCCTAATGTGGCACTAGATGGAAATTGGGTGTTACAGTGGCGTTTAAGCGGGATTAATCATCAAGCTAGACTTTCCATGAATGGCAACTTTGGCAGAATGAGAGTCAATGCCAGAATGCCTAACGGAAATTTAATCGCTGCCGAAGAAAGAATGACACTCACGCCGACGCGAAATGGTTTTATTTTACAGGGTAGCAGACCAACTTATCCTGGAAGTAGAAGACCAGTTCCTAACTATAATGCTGACACATTTCGCATTCAACCAGTAGAACGGAATCAATTAAGAGTAACAAATTGTAGCAGTGGTTTCTGTGTTCCCGTTAGTATGAGAAAATACTAAGGCTAGAAAAATTGCTGATTGTTTGTGTTGATTAAATCTGCACCACAGATGTAGAGATGTTTCATGAAACGTCTCTACATTTGATTTAGGTAATATAGATTTATCAACAAAGGAAGAGGCAGGGGGTGAAAAAGCTTGATAAACTGGGCGTTGTAGAATTCAGAGGTGAAACCATTGTTAGACGAACAGGCAAAGAAAACGGTACTGCGGATGATTCCTCATGGCATCTACGTTTGCGGCGTTAAAGAAGGCGAAGAGGTTAACGGTTTCACAGCTAGCTGGGTAATGCAAGCTTCTTTTGTGCCCCCATTGGTAGTAAACTGCGTCAAGCAAGATTCTAAATCTCACGCCATGATTAAGGCTAGCGGCGTGTTTACCCTCAGCGTTTTGGAAGCTGGACAAAAAGAGTTAGCGCAGAAATTTTTTAAACCCCAGCGGCGGGTGGGTGATAAATTTGAAGATGTAGAATTTTATCTGGGACAAGAAACAGGTTGTCCGATTATTTCCGACGCTTTAGGTTATGTAGAGTGTAAAGTTGTCGGTGCGGTGGAACAAGGAGATCACACCGTTTATGTTGGCGAAGTAATCGGTGCAGGTGTGCATCGAGAGGGAAGTCCCCTGTTGCTGGAAAGCACAGGTTGGCAGTACGGTGGTTAGAAAATTTTGAGTTTTAAGTTTTGAGTGTTGAGTTGTGAAGGCAATTAACTCAACACTCATAACTAACTCTGTCACCTTGTCTCGGCTTTGGTTGGTAGCTGATAACGGCTCTATCATCTCTCAACTTTGGTAAAAAAGGGATGGATGGTAGAGTCGAGTTTTAATATAAGATTTTCTTTGTTCGATCGCTAAAATAACCTTTTTGAGATTTAAGTTATGCCTTTAATTAAAGTACAAACCTCTGTAACCGCACCAGAGAAAGCCAAAGTAGAAACCTTGCTCAAAACCCTCTCATCTGGATTAGCCAAACACTTGGGAAAACCCGAATCTTACGTAATGACGGCATTTGAACCAGATGTCGCCATGACTTTTGCGGGCACAACGGACCCTGTTTGCTACATTGAAATCAAAAGCATCGGTAACATGAGTCCGGCACAGACGCAATCGATGAGCCAGGATTTTTGCCAGAAGATTAATCAAACGCTGGGTGTACCAGCTAATCGGATCTACATAGAATTTGCCGACGCTAAAGGCGCAATGTGGGGTTGGAATAACTCGACATTCGGCTAATCAATTAGCTAAATTTATTCACTCACAGAACAACTGAGTTACCCCAGACTAGCTTATAATCGCGGTGAGTAATTCTGAAACCCTTTTGTTCGTGATTGCAATTTATCCTGGCAGCTTCGATCCAATAACCCTTGGGCATCTGGATGTGATTTCCAGAGGCAGTAAGCTGTTTGAGCGAGTCATAGTAGCTGTGCTGCAAAATCCTAGCAAATCACCTCTGTTTACCATGCAAGAGCGAATCGACCTAATTCGGCAATCTATTAGTCACATTTCTAATGTGGAAGTAGATTGTTTTGATGGTCTAACTGTAAATTATGCCCAACTGCGAGGAGCTAGCGTTATTATCCGAGGTCTGCGGGTGCTTTCTGACTTTGAAAAGGAGTTACAAATGGCTCACACTAATAAAACTCTCTTGGAAGAAATCGAGACAGTTTTTTTGGCAACCTCGACAGAATATGGCTTTTTAAGCAGTAGCGTGGTAAAAGAGATAGCCAGATTTGGTGGCTCAGTCGATCATCTTGTCCCTAAGCACGTTGCTATTGATATATACAAAAAATGTTACGCCAAGATACATCCAGAATCGACCCAGACAGTGACGAACCCAACACCGAAGATCAATTAAACCAGCAGGGAACAACAGGTGTAGATATTCAACGAGAACTCAATCGCCTAGAGGAGATGATTCTCGATAGTCCGCGCATTCCCATGTCTCGGCGCACTTTGGTGGATGAGGAACAGTTGCTAGAACAATTAGATTTAGTGCGGCTGAATTTGCCAGCGGCTTTTGCGGAAGCGGAAACTATTGTCCGTCACAAAGACGAAATTATTTTGGCGGCGGAACAGTACGCTCAACAAATAGTGGAAGTTGCTGAACAACGTGCTGCCCAAATTTTGGAAGAAAGTAGTGTAGTTAGACAAGCAAAATTAGAAGCGCAGCAACTCTGGCAAACTGTGCAGCAGGAATGTCAATCAGCACAAGAGCAAACTTTGGCTGAAATTGAAAGTATGTACCGACAAGCACAAGAGGAATTACAAGAGATACGTGCAAGAGCGATCGCAGAAGCTGAAGCAATTCAAAATGGTGCCGATGACTATGCTGACCAAGTTCTGTCTAATATCGAACAGAATATTGGCGAAATGTTGCGGATCATTCGTAATGGTAGACAACAATTGCAACCGCCTCCTAATCTACCCCCGTCCTCTTCAACTCGGTCTTCTCCCATTCCACCGAAGAAGATTTGAGGCTCCCGGGACTCCCGGGGCTACCGGGACTCTCAAAGCAGGAAGCAGGGAAGCTCTCGGAGCAAACTTAAAACTCAGAACTTTTTCCCTAACTTAAAACTTTAAACTCTGTTCCTAACTCAAAACTCTTTGACGCAAAACTCATAACTTTAATATTAACTCTGCTTTATGCTTTGATAGGGAACATCAATAGGGTGCGCGAAGGCATGGTGATGAAGTTACTTTGTTTGAGTAATGGTCATGGGGAAGATGCGATCGCAGTAAGAATCTGCCAACAATTACAACAACTTCCTTCTTCCCCGAAAATAGCAGCTTTGCCAATCGTTGGTGAGGGTCAAGCTTACATTGCTCGGGGAATTCCGATTATTGCACCGACCCAAAAAATGCCCTCCGGTGGCTTTGTTTATATGGACTGGCGACAGTTGTGGCGCGATGTTCGAGGTGGTCTATTGGAACTGCTGTGGCAGCAATTTCAAGCGGTGAAAGCTTTTGCTAAACAAGGTGGGGCAATTATCGCCGTTGGTGATATTGTGCCGCTGTTTTTTGCTTGGTTGAGTGGCGCACCTTATGTGTTTGTGGGTACGGCGAAATCAGAATATTATTTGCGGGACGAATGTAGAGACGTTGCCAGCAACGTCTCTGGGCGCAGTTTTAAACGGCCTTGGGAAGGTTGGTCTGGGTCGGTCTATTTGCCTTGGGAACGTTGGTTTATGAGTCATCCTCGCTGTAAGGCGGTGTTTCCTAGAGATAGTTTAACGACTCAAATTTTACAACAATGGTCGATCCCAGCTTTTGACATGGGAAATCCGATGATGGATGAATTAGAATCTTTAACTCCTGAGTCGGTGTCTTCAGTGGGGGAAATAGAAAATTGGCAAGGTCGATCGCTTAGTGTTTGTCTTCTCCCAGGTTCTCGCATTCCTGAAGCTTACGAAAATTGGCAGCAAATTATAGAAGCTGTGGCGAGTGTGAGGAATAGTTTTCGCGATCGCTCGCTGTTGTTTCTTGGTGCGATCACTCCTAGTTTAAGTTTAGAGCCATTAAAAGAATCCTTGGAAAGACTTGGCTGGCGATTGAGATCTGCTCAATTTTACCCTGCCAAATTGCCAATTTCCGATCCGACAGCTTTAGTGTTTAGTCAAGGAAAATATCAGTTAATTTTGACTCAGAAAGCTTTTGCTGATTGCTTACAAGCTGCTGATTTTGCGATCGCAATGGCAGGAACAGCAACAGAACAATTTATCGGTTTAGGTAAACCTGCAATTACAATTCCCGGAAAAGGCCCTCAATTTACCTACGCCTTCGCGGAAGCCCAAAGTCGTTTACTTGGCCCTTCTATATTATTAGTCAAAAAACCCAGCCAAGTAGCTCAAAGCTTAAAATATTTACTCGAAAATCCCGATCGTCTCCAATTAATAGCCGCTAATGGCCCTCGTCGCATGGGTAAACCTGGTGCATCCCGGAGAATTGCTCAATGTTTACTGGAAAAATTACGTCCGTTGTAACCACTTGGGTGGGAACAGCGCTAAAGCGCAGACAACGAACTTCTAAACTGAATCCCCACGAAACTAATCTTTTTATTTCATCAGAGAATTATATACTCTGCCCAGAAAATAGTTTCAATAAGTGGGTTAATTTTCTCAATAAGACTTAGATTTTTAGGAAGCATCCATGAATTTAAACGTATTTTCAAT
>NZ_JBHFNQ010000177.1:0-14835 GCF_041929345.1 Floridaenema aerugineum BLCC-F46 | reverse complement strand
TACTGCGTTAATTTATTCTACTAATTTTCGGACACTTATTCTGTTAATTTTGCCTCTTCCCTCTCCCATCTCTACAATCCTCATTCCGCAACGTTTCTAGCCTGAACTTCTCCCGGACATTTAATTTGTTAACGAGGTTATTTAATGTGTTACGCGACAACTTCCGTACTACATCCCTCAAACCCTTACTCCATCATCATTTCACTCCTATTTTCCCCCCGACACTTATCGTGAGATTTCCGACGCTTACTGTGACACTCGACAAATTAAGGCGCTGGTGTCAGTAATTTTCTTTGTTGGGCTAAAGTAATTTTTACTCTATTCAGAGAAATGTTACTGACACTAACTACCTATTGGTCTATAAATTAGGGTGCTGGTGTCAGTAGTTTTCTTTGTTGGGCTAAAGTCAAGTTTTATTTTGTTCAGAGAAATGTTACTGACACTAACCACCTATTGGTTTATAAAATAGGGTGTTGGTGTCAGTAGTTTTCTTCCGTTGGGTTGAATTTGCGCTTCGACTTTTTTCGTCTGTGGTGTCTTTGGGGGAATTGTGGAGAACTTATACCCCAACTATGAGAACCTCCGGTATTCATAGATTGTAGCCCGGGCTACCAACTATCGCCGGGACAGTTGGTGGCATCTTGAACTTTCGGGATGAAGCGATAAAACAGTAGCCAAGGTTTGGGCCTATTCGCAATAAGAATGTAGTACAAAAAAGCCGAAGCTAAAATTTAATGAAAATGTATTCGCGTTAAATTAACGCGAACAATATAATTTTATTTTGATGTATTAGGTGGTGTAGATTCTGGTTGAGACTCTTCATATAAACTCAGCCAACTTTCATAAAGAGAAGACATAGCACGTTGTAGAGCATCAATTTTTCCTCGACGGGCTACTTGGATTACTGCATCAATATGTTCTGGTGAACCAGCTTTTCCTAAATGTTTATATTTACTGCGTTTAGTACTATCTGTAGCTTGTGGAAAAATAGCCTCTCTAGCTTGTAATTTGTAATACCAATAGTAACCTTTCTGAGAGCGAGCTTTATAACGCATTACCCAAGTATCAGTCGGTGCGAAATTTCCCTCTGATTCTAATTGTTGAATTTCCAACTGTAACAGTGCGATTGCTTCTTTAATTTGCTCGGCACGGGCTGCTAAGTCGCGAGCTGGTGTCGCTTTCACTTTTTTTGACTGATTGTGGCTTTTGTTCTTGGGGTCGCTGTCCATAAATCTAGTTATAAATATTTAATTAGTTCGCGTTAAAGTAACGCGAACTAATTTTAAGATAGTAAATTAAAGTACTGGGAATTTGGCAAATAGCATGAATATCCGGCTGCGGGGGTTTGAGATTTTCAAAGCTGGTCTAATCAATGACTTAAAATCTATTCGTAGTTTAGCAGTATTTAGTGGACAGATTGCGGCGATGGCTGCCTTAATTAACTTATGGTGGCAATCTGTAGAAGAGAGTTTACTTTTAGAAGAAATAGATCTGGAAATGTCTGATTGGTTATTAAAATACTTTCTCCCCCATTTTTATTGGCGCTCCGTCATTACTCAAACTAAAAACCCAGCTTTGCGCTTTCTTTATGAGTCAACATCAATAGAAGCTTTAAGCCGCTTATTACTACATCCTTTAACCAGTAAGCTCGACCCAGATGAATGGGCATATTGGCGTGATTGGGCTACCAAGATGTCGGCTAAATTTCAGAGGAGTTCTTCTGCAATTGAGGGGCGTAATGGTTATTTATCCCGTTTGCATCACTGTGGACGTGGTATTTCTCAACAGCAGTTACCAGTATTGACGGTCATTCATAATTTTGACTTGAAAAGAACTGATGGAACTACTGCTGCACAACGTTTATTCGGGGAGGAGTTTCCTGATTTATTTGAGTGGGTAATTGCCCAAATGGGTGACTTACCTTTACCTCGAAAATCTTATTCTTTTTAGTAATAATTAACTTAATTTTGACAATTTAATTAGGATTTATTTAGGGTCAGCTAGGAATTATTATTTCTGGCTTAAGTAGTATTGTACTACGCTTTATTGACTATTGATTTTCAGAAATATCTAAGGAGAGTACCCTGAAATCCTTGGAATCAAGATGCCACCAACTGTCCCGTCTTAGGTTGGTAGCCATTTTGTCTATAAATTACGCTTTTTTGTCTATATAATTTTGATGGGTTTTGGAAGTTAATTGGTAGTTTATTGGTACAGAAGTACTATAAGTAGATAGACGATGATTCAGAAAAAGTTAGCGACTTTTCGTATTGATGCGGATCAATGGGATGCTTTTCAGGAGTGGGCAAGGCGTAGTGGGACTAACGCTTCGGCTTTATTAGTTAATTATATTGAGCAATGTCTCGTAAGCACTCCCTCCCGACTCTCCCACTTCCCTGACCGGATGAATAAAAATCTAGACAAACGCCTAGATAGTCTAGAGCAAAGGCTGCTTTTTCTCGAAACTTCTCTTGAGGCTCGTATTCAATACCTTGTTCAACAACACATCGCTACTAATCATCATCAATCTCTACAAAAAGATGAAAATAATCAACCTTGACATTTCCGGGGTTTTCTACTTCTGAATTAACTTAGTTTTTTCCGATATCTAATATCTAAGTGATTAACATATTACTAATTGTTTTTTAGCCACTTCTTCTTGGCTAACTTTGTGCTGAAAATAAAAATTATTTATAGATTTTGTCCAATATATTTGCAGAAATTTTATTAATTTAATTACCTAAAAATTTCCAAAAAACAAGTAATTTATTAACTCATTAATTAAGGATTTAATTGTCATTCTAATTAATTGCATAAATATATTAATTTACAAAATTATTGACAATAATAATTTTATAATTTTGCCAAATAAGTCAAGTTTAATTGTCAATTAAACTTCTTAATTATTAAAAAATGTTTTATAACTTAATCTAGAAATTTCATAGATTTGATAATAAATATATTTTAGTAAATAGAGTATAAATTAAAACTAAATTTTCAGTGAAGGGGGTAATTAATTTAGGGAAAAAAGTAGGGAAGAGGGTGAGGGAGAAGAAGGAGAAGATTTTAGGAGGGGAGGTGTATTGATTGAGAGAGAATAGTTATTGATTTGGGAGGGGTGAGGGGAGGGAGAGAATGAGTGCCTGTGATAAAAACAGGTAATCATTTTTACCCCCATTTCTCCAAATCCAATCAGTAAAGGACTTGCAAAAATTCCTCTTTTTTAGCTCGTTAAACCATTAGTTCGACACAAAAGTAATTTTTTATACTGGTAAAACTTCAGTAATAAAATGACAACAACGAAATTCGACAGTCAATTATTAATAGTAAATCAAAGGCTGAAGGCTGGTAAAATGGGAGTCACGCTCCAGCAAAAAGGGAATCGATTATATTTAAGAGGAACTTTACCACCTCGTCCAGGGAGTGAGAAAACTAAACCATATCAACAAGAAATTGCTTTGGGAATAGAGGCAACTATTGAAGGGATAAAGACGGCAGAAAAAGCAGCGCGTCAGGTAGGGGGATTATTAGCAATCGGAGATTTTGATTGGCAGCCTTATTTACGGCATAATCCAATAGGTAATGAGTTGAAGACGATCGCCGATTACATCCAAGCTTTAAAAGCAGATTACTTTATGCGACGGTCGAAAACTCCCAAGTCACTTTCTACCTGGCAAACTAATTACGAAGAAGTTTTTAGTCGCTTACCACAAGACGATTTACTGTCAAAAGAAATCCTAATTTCTGCAATTAAAGCGACAAATCCAGATACAAGAATGCGGCAGAAAACTTGTTTAGCGTTGGCTAAATTAGTGGAAATAGCTAACTTTAATTTCGATGTGAAAAGGTTTAGTGGCAATTATTCGCCCACGAAAGTAAGCAAGCGAGAACTACCAAGTGATGAAGCGATCGCTCTTTGGAGAGACAAAATTACTAATCCACAGTGGCAATGGTGTTTCGGAATGTTGGCAACTTACGGACTCAGACCCCATGAAGTATTTCACTTGGATTTAGAACATTTTCCCACACAAGGGGGAGTGTTGCGGGTGATGGAGGGTAAGACCGGGGAAAGGAGAGTTTGGCCTTTGCATCCCGAATGGGTAGAGTATTGGCAGCTAATGGATGTGAAAGTGCCGCAGTGTACAGGAAGAAATAATAAGGAGTTGGGGCAAAGAGTTTCACAGTATTTCCGCCGCCAGGGTATAGAATTTCGTCCTTACGACTTGCGTCATGCTTGGGCAATCAGGAGTATGGAGTATGGACTGGAGGTGTCACTAGCGGCGAAGCAAATGGGGCATTCGGTGGCGATACATATTCAAACTTACCATGCCTGGTTGGATGAACATCATCAGCAGCAAGCAATGGAGAGACTACTAAATAATCCGAAGCGACCTATTGCTCCCATGAATAACAGTCAATCAGAACTGATAGCCCCAAGTTAACCAATCAGGAAAGATCTGAGTTAAATGTAAAACAGCAGATTGTGCGACAGTTCCTAACGCTTGGACTATTGCCCGACGTTGGGTAGTTTGCCAAGGTTTGAGGACAATTTTCACCCAAGCAGTACCGTACTCGATAGCTGCTTTTAAACGATGAACACAGCCGTTAACTTCCTCTGGACTAAAGTCGGGAACTGTAGAGGAAGGTAGTAACTTGATTAGTTCCGCTGCTGCTTGAGAACACCGTTCCCAGTAGTCAGGACAAGCTTTTAACAGTTCACTCTTACAATGAGTTGCTAGTAAGTTAGCCTCATTCAATAAATCAGTCAATTTCTCAGTCGAGTCAAATCTAGGATGAGGAGAGGGAGTAGCTTCCAAAGAAGCTAACAAATTTAAGAGCCATTTAAGATAATAATGCTCAGGTGGTGGATTGATGTGCTGCTCCCTGACATCATCTTCTAATTCTTCTGATGAGTCGCCTAAAAATTCACTGACCTTACCAAGCGCATAAAATACCCTATCCCAATAATCAGGACAAATTTCCATCAACCTTTCCTGGCATCCCTGTGAGAGTAATTCAGCTAAAGCAAAGGAATCAACCAAATCCTCAGAGTAAAAACGGGGATGGAAATCTAAATCTATTTCCAAGTCGGCTAACAAATCTAGTAGCCATTTAATAGCTGGGTCAGTTTCAAATTCAGGTTTTTGGTTTACCTTACTTGTACTTATTACTACGTTTTCGTCTACCTGTAACTGCTGCTGTTTTTGTGGAGAAACTAAAGCTTCATCTCTATTAGTCAGAGAACAAGCATTTAACTGAAGAAAAGCTTGTTTTGCTGATTCTGGTTGCAAATCCCAATATTTTTGATTCCAAGCTAATAATACCGCTAATCTTTCTGGTTGGTTCCGACCATAGACAGCATAGTAACGAACTTTGCCATCACTATAAACTTTTCTACTACTGACTCCAGCTTTTGACAACAGTTTACCAACAAAGCTAATCGGGTCAGTTGAAGAAGTTACTTTTAGATTAAAATAACGTTTGAGGCGATCGCTATTCTCCATCGCCCGTCTCATTATCTCCTGAATCAGAGGTGAATTTTTAGAAAAGTTTTCCTTAACTTGAATTAAATCAATAATCCCCAATTCTACCAGCAATTGAGCCTGGATAATTTTCGGTCTAAGATCTGGTAAAAAGACTTCTCCTGACATCCACTTAAAACCATGAGATTTCCACTTACGAGAATCTAAAATTTTACACTCATGCGGGTGAGTAGCCAACCAATAAAGAAATTGAGATGTTAGCCAATGAGGATCAGAGATTTTGTATTTATAAATAAATTCTGGTGTGAGATTAACCCCAGGTAAATATTCACGCAATAATACTCCATCAGCGAACATTCGTTGTGCAAATTTAGCTTGAGGATTTCGCTTAATTTCTTGAGCTTCTTCCAGAGTCATTCGGGAATTAGCCCCGGTGCTTAAAAGTGTAGCCAATTCTTGTTTGATTTGTTTCTTTTGTCTAGTAATTCTCGTTCCGAAACCGTTTTCTTCACCCACACAGTCAGTAATTAAAGCATTTTCCTTTTCCCTTAATTCAAATTGAAGATTTTCCCCACAATGAGGTTTAGAATAATTAATTCTTGCTTGAATTTTTGCCCACAATTCCAAGTGAGGATTATTCCAGTTACCATTATTCCAAATTTGTTGAAATACTTGGAGAAATTTACTTAAATCTCCCTCAGATTCTTCTCTAGCTAATTCATAAGCTAATTGTAAAATATCTTCTTGTTGGGAGTCTTTAATATTTTTGGACAAGGTGTTTTTAATGACTCTAGGTAGTGGAGAACTACAGCCAATGAATTGATTATTCTGATTAGCACTCCAAAGGATAATAGGAATATTTTGTCTATTTCTAGCTAATTGTTGTCTAAATTCACAAGGTTCTAAAACTCCAGAATATAAAGCAAATATCTGTTTAAACCAATCAACTTCAATACTAACACCAACTGCCATACTGGGAGAATATAATAATACTAAAGGTTTAAGTCGGTGAATTTCTTGGTTAATTTCGGCGACAAAATCTTTAGCCCATTCTTCTTCTGAGGTTTTCCCATCAATGCGAATAATGAGAGTTTTAAGTTGGGGGAAAGCCTCTATCAATTCCCGTTCTATCGCTTCTAATTCACTTTGGGAGTCGGCGGTAATAATGATTGGTTCTCGTTCTGGATCTGAATCATCAAGATTAATTATTCGTTCGATATGAGCATAAATTTGGCGTTCTACTTCTTGTTTACTATGTTCGCCTTTATAAAGAGCAAATTCTCTTGGACTACCGCGATGATGATTAACTACAATATAAGTGGGAGTATTATTTGGAGCCAAGGATTTAATATAATCTAGTTCGGGATTACTTAAATCAGCATCACAGAGAATTACTGCTCCCTTATTAGTTAAGATTCTTTCAATTAATAAACTAAAAGCCTGAAGAATTTGCGGTCTTTGTTGTTTGACGGCGGTATTCGCTGTTAGTAAATGTTTAAATCCCATCCGTGCTTCATCAATAATGATAATATCCCAGTGTTGCTCGAATAATTTAAGTAAGGAATCCCAACAAACTGCACCTCCTAATTGTCGCAGTTGTGAAGATTGAGTTTCTCCAAGTTCATCAACCCACAGTAAATCGAATTTAACGCATTGTTCTCGACCTAAAACTACTCTGGGGACAATAGATAAAACGCGCTTTCCTAACTGTTTGAAATGACTGATAAGTGGTTTTAAGATTGCTTTGGATTTGCCGGAACCTTTACGAGAATTAATAGCTACAATGCCTTGTTGGGGAAGTTTTTCCCATAAATCATCTGGAAGATATTCTTGATTTAATTCTAAGTTTGGTTGATAAGTCAGGGTAGTAAGTTGTTTATAAGTAAGCGAAATTTCTTCTAAATAGCGTTGTCGGCGGATTTGTTCGTCAGTTTTTAAATCAGTTTCTCCTCTTAATTCTTGGGAAAGAGCAAAGAATTGAGCAGCACTGATATATTGAATAGAGGCTAAATCTTCGCCCTGTAATTCATCAATATCACTTGCTTCTTTGCTGATTTGTTCCCACCAAGCAAATTGAACGAGGTAGCCCCAGTTTTGGAGGAGGTTAACTAGTTTTTGCCAACGATTCATCACATGGCGATTTAAGATATCGCCTGCGTCGGGGTAAATGTCGATATAATCCCCTAGTTGGACTCCGGCTGATGTTAAATATTGTTTCAGTTGTTGGGGAGATTGTTCAAATTGTCCTCCGGCTGCACCTAAAATAATCTGTCCCAAGAAAAAGGCGGCAATCTGAGATTTGAGGAATCCTTCGGCTAATCCGACGTTTTGACGTTGAATGGGTTGTGTGATTAGGGGACGGCAGAAGCCCAAGGGCATTTCACCGTTGGGAAGTCGGGAAGATTTGTCACCTCCTCCTAACCAGAGGTAGCGTGGGCCTTCATCGCTGTCACGGCGAATCTGACAGCCGATAATTTGATTTTGCTGGTTGCGGATGGGGATGGCAATGCCTTGATTCTCTGGTTTAATCCACAGTTTGCTGCCAGTTCTGTCTACGCCGGGAAAGTTGATGGGAATGCCCCAGGGGAGTTCTTGGTGGGCAAGAATGGAGAAATAGCCTACTGATTGGATTTGTTGGTCGTTAAGGCTGCGAGAGTGTAGTTTCTGGCGATGGCGAGTGGTTAAGCCCAGGTGATGACTAAGTTGACGAAATCCTTTGTCTCTTTCTGGGATGGGTAAAGCGCTTGCTAGGAGGCGTTGTTTTTGGAGTTGTTTTTGGAGTTGGCGTTGAATTCTTTGTTCTGTTGAGTAATATTTGCCGTTGTCGGTGACATATACGCCCCAGGTGCCACACTTGCTCTTGCGGAGGTAACGCCAACTGTTAACTTGGGCATCTTGGTCGATGAAGCTGTGACAGAGAATGAGTTCTTGGTGGGAATGGATTCGGCAGTCGCCACTGGTGTCGTTACAGATGGGGCAGGTGTGATTTTTGTTGGTGGGGATGAGTTGATTTTTCGAGGTCATCGCTAGTACCTCCCTTCCCCAAGTAGCAAGTATGTAGTTTTGTTAAGGCGATCGCCTTCCCTGCATCTGTAGCAATAATTAGTAAATGCGTACATTTCTTAAAACTCCTGTGGTGTATGGGTTACAGGAGTCGGAACTTAATGCGTGACTCAGTTGCTCAAGACTTTTTTTACGTTGTAAGACACAATGTAATTAGTTTTATTTATTTTTCTTGAGCGAGGGGCTAACTAGGTTAACCTTTATGTTCCGACTCAGGTAGATTAGCTTCAGTGGTCACAAAAGACTGGGGCTGATCGAGCAAATACTCGGTCAACGTATAACCAGTTAAGTTTCCTCGAATTCCTTATTTTCATAATTAAAGACATCTTGGCAACTTGACTAACTAAAAGTGAGTAGCCTGAAGTGATATTCAATAGCGGTTAAAGCAGATCTCCTAGTACTAAAGTGAGATTTAATGTCTTTATTGGTCGAATATTAAGTGGATAATTCAAAAAACAAGCCAATTGCAGCTAAACTATGTGTAGTTACAGATTGAACTATATTTTTTGATTAACACTTTTGGCTGAACTACCAGGCAGATTTGCCTAACTTTACAGGCAATATTTAGTTTACCTTATTAAGTCAAGGAAAGCGCAATTATCCGATCGAGCAAATAAAAGTAAAATAATTGATATGTCCACCAAAGCCGAACGACTCGCCACCTTCATAAAAGAATTACGAGGTTCTTCTTCTCAGCGCCGCTTTTGCCAGCAACTGGGCGTGAGTAAGTCCTGCGTTAATTTTTGGGAGTCCGGCTTGGCTTGGCCCGATACGGAAAATTTAGAAAAGTTGGCGACATTGAAGGGTTGGAGCCTTGCCGATCTGCAAACATACCTTGTGAAAGGAGAACTGCCATCGGAGGAACCCTTAGAGCGGATTTTGAATATAGTGCCAACTCTTCCATCGGAAGCACTAGCTCAAATAGCAGCACTGGCAGTGCAGACGTTAGCAGCGAGAACTGGTTCTGGAAATGAGCAATCGAATGTTGCTTAAGTAAGTGGATTTTGAGCGATCGCAATTCTACACAATAAGTTACAACCTGGTGAGGTAATGGCGGCGGTTTGCCAAACAAACCCGTCGAGTAAAACGCCTTGG
Organism: Floridaenema aerugineum BLCC-F46; assembly: GCF_041929345.1. Taxonomy (NCBI): domain Bacteria; kingdom Bacillati; phylum Cyanobacteriota; class Cyanophyceae; order Aerosakkonematales; family Aerosakkonemataceae; genus Floridanema; species Floridanema aerugineum. The sequence continues at coordinate 5,194 of NZ_JBHFNQ010000177.1, read as the reverse complement.
CATAAGCAGCTACAAATCGGAAATAGCGCGAGCGCGTCATAACTGGGAACTCAAGTTCATGAATGGCTTGGGAAAAAAGCATTCCACCTTTCTCCAAGCGTTTCATGTCTACCGGATAAAGTTTGGGAAATTCCACCAACCGCAGCGTTCCCAATTTCAATGCTTCCTCCATCCAGCAGTTTTCCCTGTAACCGTAATTATCAGGAAAGGAGCAAAAATAGGCATTTAGGAGCAGGATGTGAGTCATATTATTCCCGTACTTAGTCATAGATTCTCGCATTCTCTCTAAGCTTTGATTTTCACCATTGCTAACAAACCAATGGGTTACTGAAATGCCCCGTTCGGAAGCTGCATCTAAAACGCTGTTAACATCGAGCCAATACTCCAAGTCTTTTTTTGAACGGGGTGGGAGGTTGACGATTACCAATGCCCGACAAGCCAACTCGAATAAAATATCGGCACGCTCGAACTCGCCATCAAGCCCAGATAAGGGAAGAGCGATCGCATTGTCACAAAACTTAGTATTGAGTCCATACAAATCCGCCTCTAAGTAGTCGGACAAAAGAAAACGAGACTGTGTTAAGTTTTGCAACATAGTGAAGAGCGATCGCTAAATTGAGACAAGCGAACGCTTAGAATTTTTCAAGATCAGGATTAAATAACCAAAAGTTTTGGGTCAACTTTTTTTTAGTAAGTAATAATAATTAAATTTTGGATAACCGACGAAATTATAGACAGAAAATTCTGAAAATCAAAGCCTTTCATCGGCTGATTTATCTGCTAAATCTTCTAGAAAAATTTATCTGTATTTATTTAAATCGATATCTTATTACTTTTAATCAATTGCTTTGTTGCCGAGATTCTATGGCGCTGATGACCGCCAAACATAATTCATATTCATCTTCAAACATTCGACCAGCTAATTCATCTTCTTTAATTCTTTGCCATTCATTTTCAATCCGATTTAATTCAGGAGAATAACTAGGTAATAAAAAAATATATAATCCCTGTGTTGACCATTTTTCATGGTTAATTTTAGTTAATTTACTCACATGGATAGAACCACCATCTTGCACTATAACAGTTATTTTTCCCGTTTTCTTTAATCTTTCTGATGCAAGTGTTGCTTGCCAATCCATTAATTTGATATAATCTTCGCTCTTAAAAGTCTTTAAAGCTAAACCATACTCAAAACTTTTCCCTGGCTCTAATAAACCACATATATTTAATCTTCTACCTTTCTTTTTAGGTTGTTCAAACAGATGATTGGGAAACAAGTTAAAGGTAGGGGATTTCGAGGATTGCTCAACTACCTGTTCGATAAAGAAGGAGCACAATTGATTGGTGGTAACATGGTTGGTGAAAACCCACGCGAATTAGCTGCTGAATTTCGCTTTTTAAAGGCATTGAATCCCAGAGTAGAAAGAGTGGTTTATCATGCCTCTTTATCAGTGCCAGCTGGAGAAAAGTTGGATAATGAAAAATGGATTGCTATTCCCGCATTTCTCACAAACTAATTTGAGAAGCTAATTTTTTGGGGGGAATTAAAATTTTTGAAAAACCAGAGATAGGGAAACAGTTGCCCAAGAAAAATTTAATTTAAATTCACCAAATCCTTACTAAATTCTCGGAAAAATCAGGTTAATTCAAATAAGCTATCATGATAAAATTGACTGCATATATTGTCAGTTATTTTTGAGCTATGAAATTGAGAAAATTCCTTTAAAAAAATCAACCAGTATTTGGAATTGCTTGAATTCTACAGTAAGCAATGGACAAAATATCTTGAAAAGGACAAGCGCTGGTAATCGCAATTAAAATTCGTCTGACACTTACAGTAATTCTCGCTCCCAACTTCAGAAAATTCAGACGAATTGTGCCAACTGTGGCTTGAGAAAAAGAAGTTCTAGATAAACAATGATGCCGAAAAGCTTGCATTAAAATGTATGCTATTGATGAGAACCAAAGTCTTAATTGATTACTGTGAAATGTTTGGGTTGAAGTCCGGTCAGCAAATAAATCTAATTGCTGTTCTTTCAGGCGATTTTCCATCTCTCCTCGCGGACAATATTTATCGGTATAAAGTTTTGATGGGGAAATTTTAGCGGCGGGTAAAGAGGTCACAACATGACGAATTTTTAAGCCTTCACTTCCATAAGAAACTTTAGTAACAACCCTTCTAGGACGACTCCATGATTTTTCGGTTTGGTAAATTAAAGAACGATACCAAGTTGAACTAGGAACTAACGTTCTGAAAACTTCTAAATCTTCATTTTTCTCAAATAAACTTTCCATCAATTCCACAATTGGTTCGAGTTTTCTTGAGTATTCATTTTTAGCTTTTTCAATTGTATTGTTCGCTCTGAACTTTAATTGGCTATTAGTTGCCATAGCTATCGCATATTCAACGCCTTCTTGTTCTTCACAGAATTTAAAGATTTCTTCCCGAGCATAAGCACTATCGCCACGCACTAAAATTTGCGTATTAGACCATTCTTTTCTAATTAATCCAATCACTCTTTGTAATTCTTCTAATGCTCCGTCTGCTGGATCTACATTAGAAGGACGGAGCTTGGCTACTAATAAATGATGTCCATAAAAAATATATAAAGGAGCATAACAAACTCCTTGATAATAAGTATTGAAAAAAGCTCCTTCTTGATTACCATGTACTTGATCGTCTGTTACATCCATGTCTAAAATAATTTGAGAAGGCGGCTTTTTATAAGACTGTAAAAAAATGTCAACAAAAAGTTTTTATATGTTTTTTGGCTTATGTTCAATGCGATGATAACGACTATTCTCTTGATTGAGAATAGTTTCAGGACAATATTCTAGTCGATTAATTGTACTTTTTCCGGCTAAACTTACTTGGTTTGATTCTAATTTATCAAGTTTTGACAAGGCTATAGCTAAAGCTGCATCATCACGTAATTTGTCGTGGTCATTGACATCTTCATATCCTAAGACAAGTGCATAAATTCTTTGGGTGACTAATTGCTGAACTGAATAATCTATATAAGACGAATTTCTATAATCTTGAAAACAATCAGCAAATTGCTGGCTAATTTTTAATTTTTTGTCTAATTCAGCTATCAAGATAATTCCGGCATCTGAGGTGATTCTCCCTCCCGAAAAATCAGCAATAACTTCTTTTCCTTTAACTTTTCCTAAATGGAATTGTTCACTGGCTTTCTTTCGATAATTAAGAGTCATAGTTTGAGTAAATTTAGATTTTTATTCCTAAATAATAGCAGATTTTATTAACTTAAAACTGACTATTAAACAATTAATTATCCTCAAAAAATCGCTCTTATTTTTTCATTTTACCCCGGTTAATTCCTGAGAATTTTGAGTTGATACCAGTCCACACACTGTTGGATCTGGGAACTGGGCGTTCGCACGGGTACACCCCTTGTCCTGTAAGGCTTCTGCTGTTAGCGATCGCACAGTTTGTGAGAAATGCGGGTATAACATGGCTGGCTATTTCTACAACTGCTGTCTGGGTGTTTCTCTTGAGTTGGTTTGTAGACTGTTTACAGAGTTATGGGTTATTGGGTAGACACTTAAAACCGGAGGATGAGAGCGCCACTGCCTTATGCTCGCGCCTCCTTGTTGCATACTTTTCCAGGTTGTTCTGTATGTTATGTAACAAATTGTTTTAAGTTGAGTAATTATGCAATTAACTTTGATATTGTATAACCATACACAGAACGCGGGAGGAAGTTATGAGTCAAAGAGTCACAGTTGCGGTTCCAGAGCCACTGTTTGCTCGACTTCAACCCGTTAAACAACGCTTCAATATTTCCGCTGTATGCCAGGAGGCATTAGAGATGGCTATTACAATCGAAGAACTCAAAACCCAAGTTGCCGAAGACGAAAATTTAGTCCAACGCCTTCAGTCAGAAAAGAAAGTACTTCTCAACAAGGTTCGTCAAGAAGGATTTGAATTAGGAATTCGCTCTAGCGCCAAGTTATCGTACAAAGATTTTCGCCATTTTGAACGGGTGCAGTCTCTAGCAGCTTCCCTCGATGAAGATGTGCTGGACTACCTATGGAGTTATCTGAATGAAAAAGATTATCCAGAACAAGCTCGTCATCTGGATGCCGACTTCGCCTACTTGCTGGAAGTAGATCCAATGAGCCGGATTACCTTTGCACAAGGATGGATTGATGGAGTATTATCCGTTTGGCAAACCGTAAAAACTCAGGTCGAGAACCCACAATAACCATAATTGCTTCTATATGGCTTTGTCCGTGCGCGATGTGCCTAATGGTATGCTGGCGCGATGCGCCTAACGGCACACTATACGATCGCTTTGCGTGATTATTCGCGATCGATCCGAGATGATGGGACAAAGCCAAAAGCTCATCCAGGGTTAGGTTTTGATTAATTCTGCAATTATCTAATGGCGGTAGCCATATAGAAAACGCCATTGACTCGAAAGCATAACTCAATACCAGAAAGCTTGAGGATGGAGCGCAGTTCCCACAGTTTCGTTGCATCTTCAAGAGTTTGACAACAAACGATTAAACTCCCCAGATGGAAGCGGAGGGACAGAGAGTGTGCGGCTATCCCAGACTGATGAATCCAAGACAAAAGGGAGTAGTCGGCAGCAGTTAAGTCAAACATAAATGGGTGGAGGGTCAGGGGATAAGGAGAAACTACAGTTATTAACTCATTAAACTTGTTACAAAACTGTATGTTATGTAACTTTATGCAAATATAAGCATAGAAAGATGAAGTTATCTAAACTGAACGCTGCTTGTAAGTAGTCGGACAAAAGAAAACGAGACTGTGTTAAGTTTTGTTGAGGTTGTGATGTAGTGCTATCAAGCCGAGAACAATAGAACAAATGTATTATAATGTCCTGTAGCCACGAAAAATTTGGTTAGAGGTTTTTGAATTTATTCGCTCAATAATAGGTATTTGGACTTTGGACAAATAAGAAAAGTAGTTCGCGCTTATCTATCGCGAAGCCAATTATTGTTTAATAAACTTTAATGTCAAGAGGTCGGGCAAGAAGTTTAGGAACTAATCAATCAAGCTTACCGGGAATAATTTCACTTTCACCGTCATAATATAAGTCAAGTAAACTATTAGTTAAAGAATTAATCGTTCGCTCAAGTTCATCAATTTGATTACGTCTAACCACCTGGACTACTGCGGTAATATGCTCCTCACAAAAGGCCC
>NZ_JBHFNQ010000176.1:0-1519 GCF_041929345.1 Floridaenema aerugineum BLCC-F46 | reverse complement strand
CCCCAACGACTTCATAAACTTAGCTAGTTCTGGTAAGGACATCCCCGAAGTAGTAGGGTTTTCTGGTTTTTGCGCTACCATTACCCACAAAAGACTACCATCAACAGTAATACCAACTGCCGTTCTAGCATTGAGTTGGTTACTTCCTAATACATCCCGAATAACTTTTCCATTCACCACATCTGCGAACCCTTCTTGAACCAAACCCAATTCTGGCAATAAATTTGGCCCACCACCCAAGGCATCTACTAAACGGCAACTATCGGGAATTGGATCGTTGCGGAGGTTAATATCGTAACGAATGGTTCCTCCACAAATGTAGCGTCTCAATTCACTACGATTAAGCATTTTGTCTAAGTAAGGAGCATTTTTAGGATTATTAATGAACCGTTCGTTAAGTTTTGGGTCAGCAATTAACGCTCCTTCTCGAATCACAATGGAAGTGGTTTTTTGATTCACCGGGTCGAAAAAGCTACCGTTGATAGCTGCAAATGCTTGATGTTTTGTTGCTATATTTTCTACCAGTTCAAGTGTTGGCGAAACAGCAGGTTTAACAGAAAAACGGCTGGTTTTAGGAATCAGTAATGTATGGACAACGCTGTGTGTCAAGGTATAAGATTTATATGCAATTTCTGGTTGAAGTGGTACTTCAACTGTCTGATTGTAAGCTTTTGTCGAGCGATTCTGGACATTAGAAAATAACACCACTGCCACACCGAGAGAACTTACAAGTATCCAAAATAATAACCAGAGTTTTTTCATGGCTTTTGGCTATTAACAACTTCATTTAAGCTCATTGCCCTCAGAATTTCTATAGTGCGTAGTGCATCTTTTTGAGCAACAAATAAATGGTCGTGATAATAAGCAGCAATCACATTACAACTGATATCAGCCTTGGTTAACTCTCCTGAAATAGCAGCCGTCAAACCAACTGCTTCGAGTGAAGAATGAACAGTTAATGTAATCCATGCAGCCACGAATGAATAAGAAATAGAAAGCCGATCGGCTTCCTGTTTGGTAATAATTAACGTCGTACCTTCTGCTTCCCGAAAAATGCCTATTGGTTGTACATCTTTTGGGATTTGATTGTCAGCTACAGTACAAAATACATATTCGCCAGCTTGTAACTGCGGTTTCATTCCTTTGATTAAATTTGACCAAAATTAATGGGATACAAGCCCCGACCCTTTAGGGCGGCTTTGTTCTTTGATATATTGCTTCAAAACCTCAAGTGGAGCGCCACCTACGGACACAGCAAAATAGCTAGGACTCCAAAGGGCTTGGTTGTGTGGTTTAGGGAGTCCAGCCTGTCCATACCTCCGACTGGAGACACCTTTAAGAGCATTAACAATTTCTGAAACAGATAACTTTGGCGGATATTGAACGCACCCCAACTAAATCGGAGATTATAGTTGGGGATTCTTGCGCTAGGAAACCATAAGATTTCTCAGCGTATCCAGAGTTACTGGCGTTCTCAGTGTGTCGTTGGAACTTTTGCCAACGAACACTCTAGAAAAAT
>NZ_JBHFNQ010000175.1:0-2178 GCF_041929345.1 Floridaenema aerugineum BLCC-F46 | reverse complement strand
TGACAGTTCACCCGTAAATTCACCCGTAAGTTCCCAAAGTGTTCACCCGTTGTATAACAGTGATACAACGGGTGAACTGTCACAGGGGCAAAATGGAAGTACGGGTGAACTGTACCAATGGACTGAAACCTACGAACGCCGCAATCACACTTATGTGAGATATTGCTATTCCTTAAACAAAGTGTCAGGTTCCAAAAAAACCATCCACATCCCCGGAGGAAACACCTCCAATCAGCGGACGCGGACTCGCTGGTTGGAAGTTGAAACTTTAATCCAAAGGAACAAAACCCCTACTGAAATAACTCAAACCATAAAGCAGTGGAAATGATGTTGATTACCGTTGAGTTAACGATCTTAGGTCTTCTATCGCTATATCATCTATCGGCAAACGGCACTCAGCTATAGATAGAGGTAAAGAAGGTAAAAATCTCCGAGGTTTAAATTTTAATCCAAAATTTCTAACAGGAAAATACCATAAATAATACTCATTTAAATAAATTCTCCGACTAGTAATGTAGTGAGAATGACTTACAGGAAAAACAATAATCGTTCCCGCCAAAGGACGAGGATCTAAATTGTAGGGACTAGTAATTTTTAATCGAATTAAAGAATTAAAGCCATTAGGAAAAGGCCGAAAAATAAAATACTTTGAATTACGAGATACCATCGTAGTGTATCTCGTAACCCAATTATTATCCTCCAAAGAGATTGCCACGTTACTAATTAGGATCGCTAACGCTTAAAATTTTAGCACTCTTAAATGTTTTGCCGTTCAACTTTCCTTCATAGACCAAACCAATCTTTTTGTTAGGATGGCAAAATCTGGTATAACTCTTACCGTTTTCTAATGTAATCCGAACAACTTCTGGCTTGGGCTTATTGGCACCAAAAATCATTCCTTTGTTGTTAGTTTCTACTTTTACTCCCAATTCGGATTCTAGGCCTTTGTAGGAATCTTTCGGGACATAAAAACCTAGTTTGTTGGTTCCAATTTGGCACGATATCATATCGCGTCTATTAGCCATATTACACTTCCTTCAACTTTCTCTTATTGCAAAAAAGAATTATGGCAGATAAGCAAGAGGAGTAAAGGTGCGAGATCCTCCTGCACTGCTTGGGGTAACGTTCATCGTCAAGCCCAGTGTGACAGTTAGCCCCTCAGTATCATAAGAAACAGTAACTCGGTTAGGTCGTGTTGCTTCAGGTTGAGCCAGTTCACTATCCTGAAGGGCATTCAAGATCTCAAAAGCCTGTCCTTCTAGAGTAGTTGCAGTAGTAGTAATTGCAGCCGCCATAATACCCCCTATATCGGGTTTTTAGTACAAATCCACTATAGCTTTACCAAGAAAAGAATTTTATTGTCGTCATCACAGGGCTTAAACCCTAAGTAGCTTCTTTAGCAGCTTTATGTCGTCTTTTCTCAAGTACCATTTGCCAGCTATTTTATAAGCTACTAGGCTGTGCCGTTTTATCAAAACTCGAACTGTATCTGGCGAGTAATTGAGCTCCTTTGCAAACCGAGGCAAGCTGATTAGTTTTTCTTGCACGTTGAGAGCGCGGCATTTTTTCCAGTGCGGAATGTGTAGATTACTCATAGGAGATTCACCCAGTCAGGTACAGTGTTTTTCTGTCCGGTCTTAAAGAACCGAACAGATTTTGGCACAACCAAGCATTGTTTGAGTTGGTTGCCTTTTCGCAATCCGACTTTTAGCTGAGCACCAGCGAGCATTGATGGATTGATAAACTGACGGAGCGCGTTAATCACCCGCTCTGATTCCTCTCTAGAAACAGCGTTAACTATAACTTTTGAGTTGTCCTTTAAAACTAAAATCCCTTCCCACTGTCCTTTCCTGTATGAAGGTAGTTGAGGTTTGTGACCCCCGACGTAGTGCGGAATCGTTAGAGGCCACCGGGTTCTACCCAATTTATTGCCTTGCTTTTCGGCGTACAAACAAACCAACTGCGGGCGATCGGACCCAATCCTCACCTGCCACCATTCTGGAATAACAGCGATCGGCGGTTCGGTGTTTCGCATCTTAATCAAATCAATTTGGATTTCTGCAATCTTGCGATAAATCAGCGCCATAGAAGCTGCTGTATTTTCATCAATAGCTAAAACTTCGATCTGGGTACGATTGATCTTTGGAACCCAAATTTCAGATCCATTAACATTCTTTT
>NZ_JBHFNQ010000174.1:0-18116 GCF_041929345.1 Floridaenema aerugineum BLCC-F46 | reverse complement strand
AACCGATGAAGAAGAGGAAGAACTCAGACAAAGTTCTCCTCTCAACCCAAGAGTAGCCGAAAAGTCAGAAGAAGCAATCGAAGAAGCTTAAAGGAAAATTTTTAATTAAGTAAGCACATATAAATAAAGTGATAGCTGGGGCGGGCTAGGAGAGCCCACCCCACAGTAGGGGCAATTCATGAATTGCCCCTACTGTGGGGTGGGCATCCTGCCCGCCCCATCCTCATATAACTATTATCACTTTATTTATTTACACCTACTTAACTATTTTCGTTCCGCGCAACCTTCCAATACCCGATTACCTAAAATCAAAGTAGCCTCGTAGGGATAAACATTATCTGACCGAAAAAAAATGGGATACAAGCCCCGTCCCTTTAGGACGGCTTTTGAGACGGTGCGGGAAAACGAGCAATTAGGCTTCTGATTAATTCTGATTGTGTCATCCCGCGACGTTTTGATTCTTCTATGAGTTGTTGTTTTTCGTATGCAGTAACCCTCAAAAATATTTTCTCAGTTTTCATCAGATTGTCCTGTCAAACAGCTATACATCTAGTAGAATAGATTAAGAGTGTTAAAAGGTCGAGCAATCAAAGCCAGATACCAGTATCGATTCTATCCCACAGACCAACAGCAACAGAGTTTATCTCGATTGTTTGGTTGTGTGCGCGTGGTTTATAATGATGCTTTGGTTATCTGCAAGCAATCTGAAAAGAAACCATTATCTGCTGAACTTCAAAAGCTGGTCATCACTCAGGCAAAAAAGACTGAAGCTAGGGCATGGTTGAGCGAAGTCTCAAATATTCCATTGCAGCAGTCAGTAGCAGATTTAGAGATAGCTTTTAAAAACTTTTTTGATTCCTGTAAAGGCAAGAGAAAAGGTAGAAAGGTTGGTTATCCCAAGTTCAAAAAACGGACTAATAGCCAATCAGCAAGGTTCAGAATTGGGGGCTTTTCAATTAAAGGTGATGGTGTTTATCTAGCAAAGATAGGTGTTGTCAAACCTATTTGGTCAAGAGAAGCTCCCGCAAGTCCTAGCTCTGTAACTGTGATCAAGGATTGTGCTAACCGTTATTTCTTAAGCTTTGTCGTAGATGTTGAACCAATCAATGTTAATGCCAAGAACCAAAGCATTGGTATTGATTTAGGTATTAAGACTTTTGCTGTCATGAGTAACGGTGAAAAAGCTTTCAGTCCTGACTACAAAATGCTAGACCGTAAAATACGCAAACTTCAGAGAAAGTTGGCACGACAACTCCAAAGTTCAAGCCGGAGACATAAAACCAGGATTCAAATAGCCAAGACTCACAGCAAAATTGCCGATACCCGCAAAGACTTTTTGCACAAATTGTCAACCAATGTCGTTAGTGAAAATCAAGCTATCGTATTGGAAGACTTAAATGTGTCAGGAATGCTTAAAAACCGCAAGTTGGCTAGAGCAATTAGTCAACAGGGGTGGCGAGAATTTCGAGTTTTGGTTGAGGCAAAGTCTGAAAAATATGGGCGTAATTTCGTCGCTATTAACAGATGGGAACCAACGAGCCAAACCTGCTCTGAGTGCGGCTACAAATGGGGAAAGATTGATTTGTCAATCCGTTCCATACTTTGTTTGAATTGCGGCACGGAACACGACAGAGACGAAAACGCATCGGTAAATATAGAAATGGTCGGCATGGGGCATCGGCACGACCTTAAATGTACGTCGAGGGACGGTAAGACTACGAAAGTAGCACGACCCAATGAAGCGTAAAGAATCACCGTGGCTTCAGCCCGGTGAGTATGTCAAATTCCATCACTACAAGAGTCGGCTTTTTTTATTATTAATGTCCCGTTTGGTTGTCCGTTGAGTCGGTACACTCGTACCAAATCATTAGGACGACCTTGCGCTGTTATTGGTGTAACATAAGGATAAGTTCGTTTACTGACTTCCGGCGATGAATAAACTATGCCATTGCGGTTAACAGTTACACTCCAAAAAGGTTCTGTACCTCTAGCGGTGAAAGTTTCCACTCTAGCCGGAGTTTGCGAAATTAAGACGTTTTCTCCTGATATATTGTTGTTAGCATAACTGCGATTTCCTTGGCGATCGGAAAGAGCAGACTCACCTCCCAACCAACTAACAGACAATGCCAATAAAGCAGTATAAAAGTATAGAGATTTCATAATTACCAACTCCAAAGTTACAAGTATGACGATCGCAGACTTTAGCCCATACCCACAAATTGAATGGGATCAATCTAAAATCTACAATCTACAATCTAAAATCCCATGACGTACTTGTTTTGCAATTGTGCCAAGAGTTAAACTATAGGTTTTAATTCTCTGGTGCTTGCTAAAGTGTAGAACATGAATCAAAACCTCAAACTGCTAATTTCTGAGTCAGAGATTGCTGACATTGTGAAACAACTGGCGCAACAAATAGACAAAGACTATGTTAATCGTTCTCCCGTTGTTGTTGGGATGCTGAAAGGATCGTTCATCTTTTTAGCAGACTTGATTCGCCAAATCCAAACGCCAATTAAAAATATTGAATTATTTCGCTTATCAAGCTACAGTAATGCCACCGTCAGTTCAGGAGAAGTAAAAATGCTCATGGGATTATCAGACGGGATCTTGAGCAAACAAGATGTAATTTTAGTCGAAGATATTGTTGATACTGGACTTTCCACCTCAATGGCATTGCAGTTGCTAAAAGCACAAAATCCAGCTTCCTTGAAATTGTGTGCATTACTTGACAAACCAGCCAGACGGAGAGTTTCTGTTAAGATTGATTATCTGGGAATGACGATCGGCGATCGCTTTATTGTCGGGTACGGTACAGATGTAAAGGAACAATACCGCCAACTTCCCGCCATTTACGTATTAGAAGAATAATGCCCTGTGTCAGAAATAACTCTACAGTTAAAAACAAGTGAAACAGCTTTGGACAAACCTTTTATCCTTGGAGTCTTCAGACGAATGGTAATAGTTCAACCAAGTAAGCAAAACATCTACCCCCAATTTCTGCATAATAAGTTACAGTTAAGTAGCAAACCTTGACGGCAAATATTTAATTACTTAAAGTTCTATAAAACTGATTAACAAATTGATTGACAGCCTGGGATTTCCCAGTAAAATTTGCAGACTAGCTAAAACTTTCCTTAAGAACTGGCACCAGAGAGCCAGCCTCGTAAGAAAATCCATCATAGCTATCGTTAACAGCCTCCCACTTTCAGCATGAAACAACAGAACCTTAGTAGTAAATTACTATCCATCTTTAATATCATTGCCGCCGATGTGTTTGCTAACCTTGCCGATATTGCTCAAAGAGTCTATCCCAACAGATAAACTGAACAAATCATCAAAGTGGCGAGGCTACAATCAAGGCGTAACCTAATTTCCACAAAACGCTTATTGGATAAAGCTTTTAGAAAATTTGGATTTGTTCCTTATTCAGCGAATAGGCAAGATTTTAGTTAATAAGTCTTGCCATAAAAACATCTCAGTCGTTCCCTGACGGCAGATTACATACAACGCACTCTATACTCAATTAACGATGAACAGTAACACAACACCAGCAAACCAAGGCTTATACGATCCGCAATTTGAACATGATGCTTGCGGCGTTGGATTCATTGTCCATCAAAAGGGCAACAAATCTCACGAAATCGTCGAACAAGGATTAACAATTCTCTTAAACTTAGATCACCGGGGCGCTTGCGGTTGTGAAGCAAACACCGGAGACGGCGCAGGGATTTTGCTGCAAATACCACACAAGTTTTTGCGTAAGGTACTAGCAGCAGAAGGCATTAACCTGCCAGAACCGGGACAATATGGAGTAGGGATGATATATTGTTCTCCAGATCCGGCGGTTCGACAAAAAGCTCAAGAATATTTTGAAGGAGTAGTCGCAGAAGAAGGACAAAAAGTACTCGGTTGGCGCGATGTACCCACAGATAACTCTTCATTGGGTAACACAGCAAAGTCCAGCGAACCCTTCATGCGACAGGTTTTTATCCAACGTTCTGCTAATCTTGTTGATGATGGGGCGTTTGAGAGAAAACTTTATGTGATTCGCAAACGCACACATATAGCGATTCGTGCGTCTCACATCGATCCGATGTGGTATCCCAGTAGTTTATCTTCTCGGACGATCGTCTACAAGGGAATGTTAATGCCTGTGCAAGTAGGACAATATTACCCCGATTTGCACGATCCCGATCTCGAAAGTGCATTAGCGTTAGTTCACTCGCGCTTTAGTACCAACACTTTCCCCAGTTGGGAACGGGCACACCCCTACCGCTACATCGCCCACAACGGCGAAATTAACACTTTGCGGGGTAACATTAACTGGATGCACGCTAGACAATCTTTGTTTGAGTCAGATTTGTTTGGCGATGACATTAAGAAGATCAAACCAGTTATTAATATAGATGGAAGTGACTCGCTGATTTTTGATAACGCCTTAGAATTAATGGTTTTGGCGGGACGTTCCTTACCTCATGCGGTAATGATGATGATACCCGAACCTTGGACGGCGCATGAATCAATGAGTCCAGAGAAAAAGGCATTTTACAAGTATCATTCTTGTTTGATGGAACCTTGGGACGGCCCTGCTTCGATCGCCTTCACTGATGGTACGATGATGGGAGCAGTGCTCGATCGCAACGGTTTACGTCCTTCTCGTTACTATGTCACCAAAGACGACTTAGTAATTATGGCATCCGAAGCCGGAGTTTTACCCATTGAACCAGAAAGGGTAGCTTTAAAAGGACGCTTAGAACCGGGAAGAATGTTCCTCGTCAATATGGAAGAAGGAAGAATCATCGCCGACGAGGAAATCAAAAACAAAATTGTTAGCGAACATCCTTACGCCGAATGGATTAAGGATAATATGGTAGAACTGGCGAAACTGGAAACTCCCAATCCTGTAGGACAGGCATCCTGCCTGTCATCCCCAGTCCCCAACCTAATCCAAAGACAAACAGCTTTTGGTTACACTTTTGAAGAGTTGCGGTTGCTGTTAACTCCGATGGCGAGAGATGGAGTGGAAGCAGTTGGCGCGATGGGTGCGGATACACCTTTGGCAGTGTTGAGCGATCGACCAAAAATACTCTACGATTACTTTAAGCAATTGTTTGCTCAAGTGACAAATCCGCCGATCGATTCCATCAGAGAAGAGATTATCACATCGGCAGAAACTACGATCGGTGCAGAGAGAAATTTACTCAACCCAGTTCCCGAAAGCTGTCATTTGATTGAGTTGAAAAGCCCAATTTTGAGTGATGAAGATTTGGCGAAACTCAAATATATTAATGAAGGTGGCTTTAAGTCGATTACTTTGCCAATTTTGTTCGATCCCAAAGCGGGAGTCAAGGGATTGGAAAGCGCGATGGAAGAGATTTTCCAGAAGGCGAATGCGGCGATCGCTGATGGTGTGAGTATAATTATTTTGAGCGATCGAGAAATCGACAAAGATAATGCACCCATTCCCGCACTTTTAGCAGTATCCGGTTTACATCACCACTTGATTCGCGAAGGTACACGCACCAGAGTCGGATTAGTTTTAGAATCAGGTGAACCGAGAGAAGTGCATCATTATGCAACTTTAATTGGTTACGGTTGCGGCGCGATTAATCCATATCTGGCATTTGAGACGATCGCAGATATGATTAACGAAGGACTAATCCTCAACGTTGATTACAAAACCGCTTGTAAGAATTACATCAAATCAGCAACCAAAGGTGTAATTAAAGTCGCTTCCAAGATTGGGATTTCTACCATTCAAAGTTATCGCGGTGCCCAAATATTTGAAGCTATTGGATTGAACAAAGCAGTCATCGACAAATATTTTACTTGGACAGCATCGCGGATTGAAGGCGCAGACTTAGAAGTAATTGCTCAAGAAGCAATTTTACGACATTCTCATGCCTTTCCCGATCGCGAAGTCAACGGACATACCCTCGACGTTGGTGGCGAATATCAATGGCGCAAAGAAGGGGAAGCACACTTATTTAGTCCCGAAACAATACACACCTTACAAAAAGCAGTTCGTACCGGAAGTTACGAAACCTTCAAACAATACGCCAAACTGGTAAACGAACAAGGGAAAAAACATTTCACCTTGCGCGGATTGTTAGAATTCAAAGAACGTCAACCAATCCCCATTGAAGAAGTTGAACCGATAGAAGCAATCATGAAACGCTTCAAAACAGGCGCAATGAGTTACGGTTCAATTTCCAAAGAAGCCCATGAAAGTCTTGCTATTGCCATGAATCGCATTGGAGGCAAGTCTAACACAGGAGAAGGCGGAGAAGATCCCGATCGTTACACTTGGACAAACGAACAAGGCGACTCCAAGAATAGCGCTATCAAACAAGTAGCTTCGGGACGTTTCGGCGTAACGAGTTTGTATCTTTCCCAAGCGCGGGAATTACAAATTAAAATGGCGCAAGGGGCGAAACCGGGAGAAGGCGGACAATTACCCGGACGAAAAGTGTATCCTTGGATTGCGAAAGTGCGCCACTCAACCCCAGGTGTAGGTTTGATTTCGCCACCGCCTCACCATGACATTTACTCGATTGAAGATTTGGCGGAACTGATTCACGATTTAAAGAATGCGAATCGGGAAGCGAGGGTTAGTGTAAAATTAGTTTCGGAAGTTGGAGTTGGTACGATCGCAGCAGGTGTAGCCAAAGCCCACGCCGACGTTGTGTTAATCTCCGGTTATGACGGAGGAACAGGCGCATCACCGCAAACCTCCATCAAACACGCAGGTTTACCTTGGGAACTCGGACTCGCCGAAACTCACCAAACCCTAGTTTTAAACAACTTACGCAGTCGCATCGCCGTAGAAACTGACGGACAAATGAAAACCGGAAGGGATGTAGTAATTGCAGCATTACTAGGTGCAGAAGAATTTGGTTTTGCAACCGCACCCTTAGTTACACTCGGTTGTATCATGATGCGTGTTTGTCACCTTAACACCTGCCCCGCTGGAATTGCAACACAAAACCCACAGTTACGCCAAGCATTCACAGGCGACCCCGAACATACGGTAAACTTTATGAAGTTCATCGCCACCGAAGTTCGGGAACTAATGGCGCAACTAGGTTTCCGCAACCTCAGCGAAATGGTAGGGCGAACCGATATTTTAGAACCGAAAAAAGCCGTTGAACATTGGAAAGCCAAAAACATCGACCTTTCCAAGATTTTATATCAACCGGAAGTCGGGCCCGAAGTTGGTCGTTATTGCCAAATCCCGCAAGATCACGGTTTAGACAAATCCCTTGATATAACAGTATTGCTGGATTTGTGTAAGGATGCGATCGAAAAAGGCGAAAAAGTTAAAGCCACCCTACCCATCAAAAACATCAACCGTGTAGTCGGAACAATCTTAGGAAACGAAATCACCAAACGCCACTGGGAAGGACTTCCAGAAGACACAGTACACCTACATTTCCAAGGAAGTGCAGGACAAAGCTTCGGCGCATTCGTGCCCAAAGGCGTAACCTTAGAATTAGAAGGAGACGCAAACGACTACTTAGGAAAAGGCTTAAGCGGTGGAAAAATCATCGTTTATCCCCCGAAAACCTCCACCTTCGTCCCCGAAGAAAACATCATCATTGGTAACGTCGCCTTCTACGGCGCAACAAAAGGCGAAGCATACATCAACGGTATAGCTGGCGAACGCTTCTGCGTCCGCAACTCCGGCGTAAACACCGTCGTCGAAGCCGTCGGAGATCACGGTTGCGAATACATGACAGGCGGAAAAGTCGTAGTCTTAGGAAAAACCGGACGCAACTTTGCAGCCGGAATGAGTGGAGGAGTAGCCTACATCCTCGACGAAACAGGCGACTTCGCCACCCGTTGCAACACCCAAATGGCGGACATCGAACCCCTCGACTTAGAGGATATCGAAACCATCCACCAAATGATCCAAAAACACGCCGAGTACACCGGAAGCCAAAAAGCCGCTAAAGTACTTGACAATTGGGAAGAAATGGTATCCAAATTCGTCAAGGTCATGCCCCGCGACTACAAACGAGTCCTCGAATGCTTAAAACGTGCATTTGAATCCGGCTTAAGCGGAGACGAAGCATTAGCCGCAGCCTTTGAAGAAAACGCCCGCGACGTTTCTCGGATTGGCGGAAGCTAACTTTTTGGTAGTGGGTAATAGCTAGGAGGAAAACCAACTACCTATTACCAACCCTTCTCTTCCTTCTCTTTCTTCCTTAGCGTTCTTTGCGTTCTTTGCGGTTCCAAAAAAATCTTTTTTTTAACCGCAAAGGACGCAAAGGACGCTAAGAAAGAGAAGAAGAAGTTTAGTTCTTCTGTAATTAACATGAGACAACCGCAAACCGTCAAAAGTTTAGAGAATTTAGGGAGAGTGCAACTTTCCAAAAGCTTTTTCATGCGGGAATTTCTCTATTCAGAAATCTCCCAAATTGAAGGTATTCCTAACATACCAGACGATCCTGATTTGGCGATCGCAGCCGGAAAAAACCTCTGCCAAAAAGTACTCGAACCCATCCAAGACGCACTAGCTAGAATCAGCATTCGTTCCGCCTATCGTTCCTGCGAAGTCAACGCCAAAGGTGCAGAAAATAACAAATACAACTGCGCTAGCAATGAAGCAAACTATGCAGCCCACATTTGGGATCGAAAAAAAGATAATTATATGGGTGCAACAGCCTGTGTAATAGTAACTTCTTTCATTCCTTACTACGAAAAAACTAAAGATTGGACTGCTTTAGCTTGGTGGATACACGATCGAATAGATGCTTATGCTAACATGACTTTTTTCCCAAATTACGCGGCTTTTAATATTAGTTGGAATGAAAATGTTAACTATCCAAAATACATCTATAGTCATGTAGAAAATCCCCATACAGGTAAAAGTAGCGGTTATTTAACTAATGAAAACATGGATAATTTTAGAGGTTCACATGAAGAGTATTATAGGGAATTTATTCAAGAGTTGGGAATGGGGAAAAAATGACAAAAGTATTACGGAGTTAGTACAATGAGTAGCCAAGCAAAATCTTTAAGTGAAATTACACAGCAAGCGATCGAGCTTTTATCAAAGGAAATTGGCATTGTAAATACAGTAAGGTTTCTCAACCAATTTTCTACAGGTTATGGAAATTATACCGATGAACGTGAGCAAATGTTTAAAGATTTGACATTAGAGGATATTTTGAAGCAGATGGAAAACAGATAATATGGATTACCAGAAAATTATTACAATTGAACCGAGAAAACGCAGTGGCAAACCTTGTATTCGGGGAATGCGAATTACTGTGTATGATATTTTGGAATATCTTGCTGGTGGGATGACTGAAGAGGAGATTTTAGAAGACTTTTCTGAACTTACATCTGAGGATATCAAAGCCTGTCTTGCTTTTGCAGCAGAAACACGCCCTAAATTTGGGAGTGCCAAAGGCTTAATTGAAATGTCTGATGATTTCGATGCTCCCTTGGAAGATTTCGAGGCATACTCACTAAGTAATTTTGAATTTCAATAAAACAGAAATTATGAGTACAGCAATTATAACAACCAAACAGTACATTGAAGAAAGGGAAAGTTGTTACTTTATTGTCGGAAAGCGCGTTTCCCTAGATTCAATTGTTTATGCTTTCCTAGCAGGACAATCACCAGAAAGCATAGTACAATCATTTCCAGTATTAACATTAGAAGAAGTTTATGGAGCAATTACCTTTTACCTTGCTAATCGCATAAATATCGATAACTATTTAGCTGAAGGAGAAAAGCTTTTTGAAACATTAAGAGAGCAATCTAGAGAAAGTAACTCATTACTATATCAAAAACTCTACGCTCAGGAAAACCAGTGATGAAAATTCGCTTTCAAGCAGATGCAGATCTGAATTTAGCAATTGTAACGGGTGTCTTGAGACGTGAGCCAACCATTGATTTTTTAACATCAAATCTATCCAATTTAAGTGGATTAAGCGATATAGAAGTTTTGAAATTTGCAGCAAATGAAGGTAGAGTTTTAGTCTCTCATGACCAAAGAACTATGCCGAAATACTTTTCTGAATTTATTGTTGAACAAACAAGTTCGGGTGTAATTATTGTGTTACAAAGTTTGCCAATTAGCCAGGTAATAAATAATCTAATCGAGATTTGGGAGAGATTAGAAGCAGAAGACTGGATTAATCGCATTGCATACCTACCTCTGTTAGTCCAGCATTGAAGAATTGAAAGAGTTACCGAAAAGAGGAAAAAATGACAACGGTTAAATTTAACGTTCCCTTTGAATCATTGATTGAAGCTATTACATCGTTAGATTTGGAAAAAAAACGGGAACTTTTGGAAATTTTAGAGGATTTGGTGTTTGAATCAGAAGAATCACTAGAGGAAGAACCACAAGTTCTGGCAGAGATTGAAGAAGCTAGGAAAGCATACCAAGTAGGAGACTATCAAACTATTCAGGAATACATTGCTAGTCAGTCTAGGAAAAGTTCATGAGTTATGCAGTTCTCATTCCTAAAACTGTTCAAAAGCAACTCGATAATTTACCAGAAGATGTTAATAGTCGAATTGTTGAGAAAATTCTCTCACTTGCGGAAGAACCACGTCCACCAGGAGTGAAAAAGTTAAAAGGATTTGAAAACGAGTATCGAGTCCGAGTAGGCGATTATCGAGTCCGTTATGAAGTCAATGACGAAACATTAACTGTCGTAGTTCTACACTGTAAACATCGCAGGGATATTTATCGGAAATAGCTGATAACAATAGCTTGAATTTAATTAACCAAATGATCCAAACACCATCCCAAACAGTTACCTTAGAAGAGTTTCTTAAATTACCCGAAACAAAACCCGCTAGTGAATATATCGACGGTA
The DNA here is from genome assembly GCF_041929345.1 of Floridaenema aerugineum BLCC-F46. Classification (NCBI taxonomy): domain Bacteria; kingdom Bacillati; phylum Cyanobacteriota; class Cyanophyceae; order Aerosakkonematales; family Aerosakkonemataceae; genus Floridanema; species Floridanema aerugineum. Next base: position 7,271 of record NZ_JBHFNQ010000174.1, on the reverse strand, counting down.
AAATTATTCAAAAACCAATGCCGAAAACTCGCCACTCGCGACTTCAAGGTAAATTGATTGACACCATTAACCAAGTTACTGAAGCAGCGAGAATTGCTTATGCTTTTCCTGAATTGCGTTGTACTTTTGGAGGTCGATCGCTTGTTCCTGATATAGCAGTTTTACGTTGGGAAAACATCGAGGTTGATGAAAATGGAGAACCATTAGATGATGTATTAATTCCGCCAAACTGGACAATTGAAATTCTGTCTCCTGAACAAAGTTCTAATCGAGTGACGGGAAATATACTACATTGTTTAAAGTATGGTTGTGAATTGGGATGGTTACTCGATCCAGACGATCGCTCAATTCTCATCTTCCAACCCGAAAAACAACCAGAGTTACGCCAAGGAAAAGATGAATTAATTATCTTAGAGGGGATTCCATTAAATTTAACAGTAGAACAAATATTTGCCTGGTTAAAAATGAGAGAGTAATCAGTAATATGAAAATTGAACTTTATCAAGAAGTTTTTCTAACTCGTGATTTACCAGAACATCAGCTTAAAATAGGTGACGTTGCGACTTTGGTTGATTTCGTTTCTCACCCTAATGGCGGGGAGGAGGGTTGTTTATTGGAGGTATTTAATGCCGTAGGTGAATCTATTGCGGTAGTTGCTGTGCCAGTATCTTCGGTTGCAGCTTTAAGTGCTGACGAGATTTTAACTGTACGTTCTTTGACGAAAATCAGTTAATTAATCGCCGTTTCCAAAGCAAAACTTTTGTATTTTTTGAGGTAACAAACAATGGGAAAACCAACAGGATTTATCGAATTTCTTCGGGAAGTAGCATCGGAAGTTGAACCGATCGATCGCATTCGCAACTGGGACGAGTTTCACTTGCCAATGGCAGAAGAAAAACTCCGCACCCAAGGCGCAAGATGTATGGACTGCGGCGTGCCGTTTTGCCACACGGGAACTGTAATAAGTGGTATGGCAAGCGGTTGTCCAATTAATAACTTGATCCCAGAATGGAATGATTTAGTTTATCGCGGACTTTGGCGAGAAGCACTCGATCGCCTGCACAAAACTAACAATTTCCCTGAGTTTACCGGAAGAGTTTGTCCTGCACCCTGCGAAGGCGCTTGTGTTTTGGGCATTCACAACCCACCAGTTACGATTAAAAATATTGAGTATTCGATCGCAGAAAAAGGTTGGGATGAAGGCTGGATCGTTGCAGATCCACCTACTAAGCGCACTGGGAAAAAAGTTGCTATTGTGGGATCTGGCCCAGCCGGACTTTCCGCAGCTGCCCAACTCAACAAAGCTGGACATTGGGTGACTGTGTTTGAAAGGGCCGATCGTCCAGGCGGACTGCTTATGTACGGAATTCCTAACATGAAATTGGACAAAGAACAAGTTGTCCTCCGTCGCCTGAAAGTCTTGGAAGATGAAGGCGTGAAGTTTGTCTGCAACACCGAAGTTGGCAAAGATATTACTTCTGAGCAATTGCTGAAAGAATTCGACTCGGTAATACTTTGTACAGGTGCGACTAAACCTAGAGATTTGCCGATCGAAGGACGCGAATTAAAAGGTATTTACTTCGCAATGGACTTTCTCACCGCTAACACCAAAGCTATTTTAGACAAGAGTCAAAACGGCAATTTCATCACTGCGGAAGGTAAAGATGTGGTAATTATCGGTGGTGGTGACACCGGAACAGACTGCGTAGGAACTTCTATTCGTCATGGCTGCAACAGTCTCGTTCAAGTGGAAATTTTGCCCAAGCCACCTTCAGAACGTGCAGCTGACAACCCTTGGCCCGAATGGCCGAAAGTTTACAAAATGGACTACGGTCAAGAGGAAGCAGCAGCGAAATTTGGTGATGATCCCCGTGTTTATACTACTACGGCAACAAAGTTTGAAGGTGATGAAAATGGCAATGTGAAAGCCGTTCATACTGTGCAGGTGCAATGGGAGAAAAACGAAAAAGGTCAGTTTATTCCCAAACACATTCCAGGTACAGAAAAAGTGATCCCCGCCCAACTCGTTCTGCTAGCAATGGGCTTTTTGGGGCCAGAACAACCGCTGCTAGATGCGTTGGGACTGGAACGCGATGCACGCAGCAATGTCAAAGCTGACTACGGTAAATATAACACCAGCATTCCCGGTGTTTTCGCCGCTGGTGATTGTCGTCGCGGTCAAAGTCTTGTAGTTTGGGCTTTCAACGAGGGTCGAGGTGTCGCCCGTGAGTGCGATCGTTACTTAATGGGAAGTACTGATTTGCCATAATTTGAAGGCATAAGAGGAAAGTTCGGATTTCTAGGGAGAATTCATGAATTGCCCCTATAAATCCGAACTTTCTGCCTTTAAATTAAGCTGTTCTTAATGCCTGATCCACGTCTTCTAATGCGCCTAATTTGTCACCGATGGCAAATCGAGCTAATCCCCGATTAATGTAAGCGGAATTTAACTTGGGATCGAGTTTTAACGCTTGGTTAAAATCGGCAATTGCTTGTCGAGAATCGCCTAATCTATAGTGTACAAATCCTCGATTGTTATAAGTTCTGGCATCATTCGGATTAAGTTCTAAAGCTTGGTTAAAATCTTTGATTGCTCCTTGTTTATCTCCTAAATCAGAGCGAGCTAACCCTCTACTAACATAAGCTTCCGCTAATTGAGGATTTTGCTTTAAAGCTTGATTAAAATCTTCTAAAGCTTTTTGAATATTTCCTTGCACCCGAAAAGCTAATCCCCGATTATTATAAGCTGTTGCGTAATCAGGTTTGTAAATAATCGCTTGACTAAAATCTGCGATCGCTTTACCAAAATCACCTTGATAATAATAAGCTAAACCTCGATTATAGAAAGCATTAGCTTTTTGGGGATTAATTTTGATGGCTTGAGTATAGTTTTCAATTGCGGCTTGGTATTCTCCCATCAAAGTACAAATATTACCGCGATTATTGTAAGCTTCTGCATCAGTAAAATTAATATCTAAGGATTGATTATAATCATCAATTGCTCCCGATCGATCGCCATTTTTATGCTGAACTAAAGCTCGATTATAGTAAAGTGTGGCTAAATCAGGAGCTAAGTTTATGGCCTTTTGTAAATCTGCCATTGCACCTGCACGATCGCCTAATTGCAGACGCACATTCCCTCGATTATTATAAGCTTCTACAAAGAAAGGATCTAGTTCTATTGCTTGGTCAAAATCTGCGATCGCTCCCGGAAAATCACCCAAATAACAACGCGCCATTCCGCGATTATTATAAACCTCTGATGAGTAAGGATCGATGCTTAAAGCTCGATCGTAATCTGCAATAGCCTCCGCAATTTCTCCTAAGTAAACTTGAGATAAACCTCGACTAATATAAGCAATAGTTAATTGCGGATTTAAGTTGATTGCTTGGCTAAAATCTGCGATCGCTTCCTCTGGCGCTTCTAAATCAAAATACACCAAACCTCTGCTTAAGTAACCATTGGCAAAATCAGGTTTGAGTTGCAAAGCATAATTAAAATCAATTAATGCTGTTTTATACTCTCCCAAGTAATAGTAAGCTTGACCTCGATTATAATACGCAGAATAGTTTGATTCCAGCTTAATCGCCTGATTAAACTTGTCGATCGCTGCTGCATAATCTCCTTGTCTCACATTGTCGATGCCTTGATTTAATATGTTTTGCAAACTCATAGCCTGACGATTGGATTTCCTAAATTTTTGCTGAAAACACTGTAGGTAATTTCAGAAAATTACCTGGGGAATCACATTCATAAAGTTAGCAAGCTGAAGCTTTTAAAGAGCGAGTAAATTTCCCGGAAGTTCCATTTACCCATTAAGTTTCCTGCTGGAGATTTGTCGATTAATTCCCCAAATGTCAGCTTTACTCAATTCGCCTCATCAGTGTTAACTTACTCTTGTTTATACAGCGAATATTCCCAAAAATTTCGGTTGACAGGATATACTTTACTCAATCTTTACGACTTACCTCAGCAAATTTACGGTAACTTTACACTGATAGCGAAACAACACATAGACAAATATTAAAAAATTCAGGAGTTTTCCACTGCTAAACTCCTGAACTGGTTAAATTATAAATTTCTCTGTTCAAGTATTGAAGGTACTTTCAGCAGAAGTATCAGCAATAAAACTATAGATTTTTTGGGTTTCCAAATTGTTACAGATCGAGGAAGGTAACTGACTCAGGGAGAAGCTTTGACGATTGAGATTGACCTGCAAACTAGTCAGGGGATCGCCACCAGAAGAAACCAGAAAGTCTAATCGTTCTAAGTCAGACCAAGAAGCTATGCTATCAAGAATTTTGCCGATCGCTTCCACATAAGGATGACTTGCTTGTTGATACCAGTCGGGCGCTGCTAATAATGGTTGATCGAAACCCAAGTGAACTGTGAGGTAAGGATGACCGAAAAGGGCGATCGTTACAGGTCGAGCTTCTTCCTGTAAAAGTAAATCATGAACGCCGACCATCAGACGCAATTTTTCCAACCGTTCATAACGTTCATGAATTGAAGACTCGCCTCGCCATTGAATTGCTACTGTTACTAAATAGGTTTGCAGCAGCAGATGACCTAGCTTTTCGGCTTTCGTAGCTAGATAGGTTGTATTATAAGTATTCGCTTCAATTAATAATGGTACTCTTTCCACCATTTCTAAACCGTAACCTTTCAACCCGGCAATTTTGCGCGGATTATTAGTAATTAAGCGAATTTTTTTCACTCCTAAATCATTGAGAATTTGCGCCCCAACTCCGTAATTTCGCAAGTCAGCAGGGAAACCCAATCTTTCGTTTGCTTCCACAGTATCTAAGCCTAAATCTTGTAAAGAATAGGCTTTTAACTTGTTAATTAAACCTATTCCTCTGCCTTCTTGACGCAGATAAACTACCACGCCGCTACCAGCATTTTCAATCATTTTTAAAGCTGCTTGTAGCTGCATTCGACAATCACAACGCAGCGAACCTAAAGCATCACCAGTTAAACATTCCGAGTGCATCCTTACCATTACACTTTGTTCAGCGAATTGGCTGGGATCGCCTTTAACAATGGCGACGTGCTCGGAATTGTCTAAAACATTGCGGTAAGCGTAGATTTCAAAATTACCAAATTCTGTGGGTAATTGAGCGATCGTTTCCCGACAAATAAACCGATCGTGCTGCAATCGATAACTAATTAAATCGGCGATCGAAATAATCTTGAGATTATGCTTTTTCGAGTATTCAATTAACTCCGGTAATCTCGCCATTGAACCATCAGGGTTTTGAATTTCACAAATTACCCCCGCTGGATAAAGTCCGCCCAATCTAGCTAAATCTACCGCTGCTTCCGTATGACCAGCACGTTTGAGTACACCGCCAACTCTAGCCCGAATCGGGAAAATATGACCAGGGCGACGTAAATCTTTGGCTTGAGTAGCTGGATTAATCGCTACTTGAATAGTGCGAGCGCGATCGTCCGCTGAAATCCCAGTAGTCACTCCTAAATGAGTTCCAGCATCAATGCTCACAGTAAAAGCAGTTTGGTTATTGTCAGTATTTTTGCTGACCATCAATGGCAAGTCCAGTTCATCCAAACGTTCCCCCGTCATTGCCAAACAAATTAATCCTCTGGCATTCACTGCCATAAAATTAATTAAGTCGGGTGTGGCAAACTGCGCCGCACAAATTAAATCACCTTCATTTTCCCGATTTTCGTCATCTACTACCACTACCGCTCTGCCTGCTTTAATCTCTGCTAAAGCGGTGTCAATAGAGTCAAAATTAAAAGGTTGGATAGGAGTTTCTGGCACTAATATCGTAAAATTTCGTAAAGTTTTCCTCTTTAATTTTACCCCCTTCCTTTGTTTAAAATATCAGGCAGTTCCAGAGGCTCTTTTGGGATCGGGGGTTCTTTTGGGTTCTTTTGGGTTCTTTTGGACTCCAAGAGCAAAATCTAAAATCTAAAATCTAAAATCTAAAATCGGTTGGTTCTACCAAACAGGGGTTTTAGTACTACAATGCAGCAAAAGTTGTAGCTGATTTAAACTAAAAACGCACAAAGGTCAAGGATCATGGGTAATATGGGGCGTGTGCCCGTTGGTATTGTCGGCGCATCAGGTTATGGTGGTGTGCAATTAGTCAGACTCCTTAAGGAGCATCCAGGGGTGGAAATAGTTTACTTAGGCGGTGAAAGTAGCGCCGGGAAACCTTTTTCCGATTTATACCCACATTTGAGTCCGTTTGTGGATTTGAAAATTGAAGCGATCGACTTAGAAGAAATAGCGGCTCGTTGTCAGGTAGTTTTTCTTTCCTTGCCCAATGGTTTAGCTTATCAAATGGCACCAACCTTATTGGCAAGAGGATGCAAAGTACTCGATCTTTCGGCAGATTACCGCTTTTTTGATGTTAATACTTATACATCTTGGTATGGTGGCGATCGCCAAGATCAAGAAATCGTCTCGAAAACTGTTTATGGCTTACCAGAACTATATCGCGATCGCATCGCCCAAGCCCAGCTAATCGGCTGTCCCGGCTGCTATCCTACAGCTAGTCTCTTAGCACTAGCACCCCTGCTCAAACAAGGTTTAATTTTGCCAGAAACCGCTATTATTGATGCTAAATCAGGGACTTCCGGTGGTGGGAGACAAGCAAAAGTTAATATGTTGTTAGCTGAGGCAGATAGCTCTTTGGGTGCTTATGGAGTTGCCCGTCACCGCCATACACCCGAAATTGAACAAATTTGCAGCGATTTAGCCGGAAGCGAAGTTACAGTCCAATTTACACCCCACCTAATCCCAATGGTGCGGGGCATCCTAGCCACAGTGTACGCCACTATGCGCGATCCGGGGCTACAACACAAAGATTTAATCACCATTTACAACGCCTTTTACCGCAATGCCCCTTGGGTGAAAGTTTTATCTAGTGGCACTTATCCCCAAACTAAATGGGCTTGTGGCACTAATCTTTGTTATATCGGTTTAGAAGTCGATTCGCGCACCGGGCGGGTAATTGTGCTGTCTGCGATCGATAATTTAATGAAAGGTCAAGCTGGACAAGCCGTTCAGTGCTTAAATCTCATGATGGGTTGGGAAGAAACTTTGGGCTTACCTCAATTATCTTTCTATCCCTAGAGGATCAGGGGAGCAGGGGAGCAGGGGAGCAGGGGAGCAGGGGAGCAGGGGAGCAGGGGAGCAGGGGAGCAGGGGAGCAGGGGAGCAGGGGAGCAGGGGAGCAGGGGAGCAGGGGAGCAGGGGAGAATGACAAACTCAAAACATACCCAACTCTGAAAAACACAA
>NZ_JBHFNQ010000173.1:0-28182 GCF_041929345.1 Floridaenema aerugineum BLCC-F46 | reverse complement strand
TTTTTTTTTTTTTGTTTTTTAAAAAACAACAAAAAAATTTTTTTTTTTTTTGTTGGGGGGTTGTTTTCTCCCCCCGCCCCATTTTTACTTTATTTAGATCTACCTACTTAGTCCTTCTATGTGGCAAAAAAGGACTAAAGTCCTCACAACAAACAAATTTAAAGATTTGAGCCTGTTCAGTAAATTTTTAGTATAAGAAAAAAAATCAAGGGTTTAGCTGTTAAGTGAAATTTTTGACTTCTTATATAAAACTATGTAAAAACTTATAGAACTATGGTAATTTTACGGAGTGATTCGGGAAGAATAAGAAGGAGAATAAAGTAATTGATAAATTTGCCTGGTTAAGCGAGGCTGGGGATAATGAATTCTCAAATAGTGACTGCGAATGGGTTAGGTTGGGCAAATATAGACCGATTTTTTGAACTATCGGTTGATTTACTTTGTATAGCTAGTTTTGATGGTTATTTTCAGCTTTTAAACCCTGCTTGGGAGAGAACGCTAGGTTTTACACAAGCTGAACTTATGGCAAAACCCTTTATTGAATTTGTACATCCAGAAGATCAAGCTGCGACTATTGCAGAAGCCCAAAAATTAACCACAGGTGCAAAAGCTATTTCTTTTGAGAATCGTTATCTGTGTAAAGATGGTTCTTACAAGTGGTTGTCTTGGAATACCAACCCTTGTTTAGAGGAAGAGTTGTTGTATGCTGTTGCTCATGATGTTACCAAACGTAAGGAGACAGAAAACTCTCTCAACCGCTTGGCGCAAATTTTAGAAACTACAACAGATTTTGTGGGTACTTACGACATTCGCCAAGGAAAGGGAGTTTACTTGAACCAAGCGGCGCGTCGGATGTTGGGCGTAGATATAGATGAAGATATCGATATAAGCGATCTCTGTGAGGTACACCCAGAATGGGTAAATAAAATTCTTAGGGAAGAAGGTTTTCCCACTGTGTTACGTGAGGGTATTTGGAGTGGGGAAATTGCTTTTTTGAGTCGTGATGGTAAGGAAATTCCGGTTTCTCAAGTAATTTTAGCTCATAAAGATGCTAATGGTCAGCCGGAATTAATTTCTACTATTGCGCGTGATATTAGCGAACAGCAAGCTGCGCTGCGCGATCTCAAACAAGTAGAACAAACTTTATTAGCAACTCAGGAAAAATTACAACATTTAATTTCTTATAGTCCAGCTGTTATTTATAGTTGCCAAGCATCAGGCAATTTTGGAGCTACCTTTATCAGCGAAAATGTGACGGCGATGATGGGCTATGAACCAAAGCAATTTATCGAAGATTCTTCATTTTGGGTTAATCATATTTTTCCCGAAGATCGATCGCGTGTTTTTGATGGATTATCTCATTTATTGGAAAATTGCTGTCACTCGCATGAATATCGCTTCCTATATAATGATGGCAAATATCATTGGGTACACGATGAATTAAAGTTAGTTAAAGATGTTGATGGGAACCTGCTGGAAATTATCGGTTGTTGGCGCGATGTGAGCGAACGCAAACAAATGGAAGCCGCACTTAAACAAGCTAACGAAACTTTAGAAATTCGCGTTCAAGAACGGACTGCTCAATTAAATAGCTTAGTTTTGCAATTAGAAAATGAAATAAAACAACGCCAACAAATAGAAGAAACATTACACAAAGAACGAGAATTTTTAGATGCTATGTTGGATAACTTAGCAGATGGAATTGTCGCCTGTGATGCCAATGGAATTTTAACTCGATTTAACCGGGCTACTCGCGAATATTGCGGCTTACCAGAATATCCAATTCCCCCGGAACAATGGTCTGAATATTACGATTTATATAAGCCCGATCGCCAGACTCGAATGCAGATGTCAGACATTCCTTTGTTTCGAGCTTTTCAGGGAGAAACTATTCAAAATGTGGAAATGGTTTTAGCTCCAAAAGACAGAAAAACTCGGACTCTTTTGGCAAGTGGTCAACCAATTATTGATGCTTCTGGTAACAAAATTGGTGCAGTGGTAGCGATGCGCGATATTACTGAACGCAAAGATGCAGAAGCAGCATTATATAATAGTGAATCTCGACTCAATAGTATTTTGAATTCCCTGCATGATGTAGTGTGGTCAGTTTCTCCCCAAACTTTACAAGCATTGTATATTAATCCGGCTGCTGAAAAAGTATATAAACGTTCATGTAAAGAATTCTTTGAAAATCCTAATTTATGGTTAGAAGTAGTTCATCCCGAAGATCGAGAGATTGCTATTAACAGTAACCTCCGAGTTTTAAGTGAAGGAAAAAGCGAAGTTGAGTACCGCATTATTCAACCTGATGGCGAAGTGCGTTGGATACACTCTCGCGCTTGGTTGATTTATGATGAAACAGGTGCAACGATTCGCATAGATGGATTATCCGCAGATATTACCGATCGCAAACAAGCCGAAGCAGCTTTACAAGAAAGTGAGTCGCGCCTCAACAGTATTTTTACTTCCTTAAAAGATGCAGTGTGGTCAGTTTCAGCGACTACATTTCAGATTTTATACCTCAATCCAGCCACAGAAAAACTTTATGGTAGATCCTGCAAAGAATTTTATGAAAACTCGAACTTGTGGGTGGAAAGTGTTCATCCAGAAGACCGCGAATATGCTTTTAGTCATCATAAAACACTGTTAGAAACAGGAAATAAAGAAATTGAATATCGGATTATTCGACCTGATGGCGAAGTGCGTTGGATTCTCGATCGCGCCTGGTTAATCTCTGATGAAAATGGTAAATTGCTGCGGATTGATGGCGTAGCTTCTGATATCACCGAACGTCAGGAAGCCGAAGAAAAATTGCGTCAAGCTAGCGCCGAATTAAAAGCAATTTTTGCAGCTTTACCCGATCTGTATTTCCGCCTCAATGTAGATGGAACTATATTAGATTACATTGCTGGAAAATCGCAATCTTTGTATGTGGCACCGTCAGAATTTATAGGAAAAACTATGCGGGAGGTTTTTCCTCCAGAGTTGGCAGAAAAATTCCATAAAGCTATAGATGAAGTGTCACAAAGTAAATCTTTTGCTAGTTGTGAATATTCCTTAGCAATGCCTGAAGGCGAAGGTTTTTATGAAGCCAGGTATTTACCTTTATTGGAAAATCAAATAATTGCCGTAGTCCGAGATATTACTCAACGAAAAGAAGCTGAACAAGCACAAGCTAGATTAATTGCCATTTTAGAAGCAACACCTGATTTTGTTGGTATTGGCACTGCTGAAGGACGAAATATTTACATAAATAAAGCAGGTCGGCAAATGGTGGGAGTAGGGGAAAATGAAGATCTTAGTAATACTTGCTTCCAGGATTATCACCCAGAATCAGTAATGGAATTGATCGTTAATGAAGTATTACCAATTGCCATTGAAAAAGGTTCATGGAGTGGTGAAACTGCATTATTGCATCGGAATGGTAGCTTAATTCCTACTTCTCAAGTAGTGATGAGTCATAAATCGGAAAATGGGCAAGTGGAATATTTTTCCACAATTATTCGGGATATTAGCGATCGCAAAAAATCCGAGGAAACTTTAGCTAAACAAGAACGCACTTTAAGAGCAATTTTGGATAACACACCGATTTGGATTTGGATGACCGATCCCAAAGGAAAAATGCAATTTATTAACAAAACTTTCTGCGAAAATGTCGGTGTTCCAGAGTCGATATTTTTGGCAGCTAGCCACTATTCCGAAATTTTAGGAGAACAAGAATCTGCCAATTGTATGGCTTCAGATGCAGCTACTTGGGCGCAAGAAACACCCTACCAAACAGAGGAAATTTTACCCTTTGTTGATGGCAAATTGCATTATTTAGAAGTTACTAAAGCTATAATTAAAGATGCCAATGGTAAAGGAATTGGTTTAATTGGTTTAGGGGTTGATGCTACAGAAAGAAAACTCCAAGCAGAAGAACTTTTGCGATCGGAAGCCAGGTACAGACAACTAGCCCAAAGGGAAGCATTACTGAATCGTTTAGCTAGCGACATTCGTAGATCGTTGGATGTTAATACAATTTTGAAAACAATTGTCTGCGAAATTCAAAGCTTATTACAAGTTGAACAATGTAACTTTGCTTGGTATTGTCAACAGACAAATCCACCAGCTTGGGACGTGGTAGCAGAAGCACAAATATCAACTATATCTAGTCAAATTGGTAAGCGTCCAATTCAAGCTAATTCCCTAATTAATCAGTTATTAAATCGGCAAATGATTTGTGTTTCGGATATGCGAAATGCCGCTAATTTAGAATGCCGAGAACTACACCGAGAATGGGGTTTTACTGCTTTATTAGCCTTGCCAATTAAAATGCCTTCTGGAGAAATGGGATTACTTAGTTGTGCTCAATATAATAAGGCAAGATATTGGAGCGAAGATGAAGTAGAATTGTTGCAAGCTGTGAGCGATCAATTAGCGATCGCCCTCTCCCAAGCAGAACTCTACACCCAAGCGCAAAATTCCGCCAAAGAAGCCCAACAAAAAGCTCAAGAATTAGAGTTAGCCTTGCATCAATTACAACAAACTCAAGCCCAACTAATTCAAACCGAAAAAATGTCATCTTTAGGGCAATTAGTAGCAGGTGTCGCTCACGAAATTAATAACCCCGTTAACTTTATTTACGGTAACTTGACACACGCTGAACAATACGCTTCAGAATTGCTCAACTTAATTGAACTATACCAAAAACACTATGCCCAACCTCCCGAAGAAATTGCCCAAGAGATTGAAGAAATCGATTTAGATTTCCTCGTCAGCGACTTACCTAAATTATTAGGCTCAATGAAAATGGGAGCCGAACGTATCCGGCAAATTGTCCTAAGTTTACGCAATTTCTCGCGCTTAGATGAAGCAGAAATGAAAGATGTAGACATTCATGAAGGAATTGATAATACATTGCTAATTCTGCAAAATCGGATTAAAGCAAAAAGCGATCGACCAGCCATAGAAATTGTTAAAGAATATGGCAAACTACCTTTAGTACAATGTTACGCCGGACAATTAAATCAAGTATTTATGAACATCATCAACAATGCTGTTGATGCCTTGGAAATGAAACATTGGGAAAAAGCTCAAACACCCTTACCTACAATCATTATTGCAACCAAACTTTCTGCTAATAAAACTCATGCTATTATCTCCATTACAGATAATGGCCCAGGAATGTCTGAACAAGTAAAATCTCACTTATTTGACCCATTCTTTACTACCAAAGCCGTTGGCAAAGGCACAGGTTTAGGATTATCTATTAGTTACCAAATCGTAGGAGAAAAACATCAAGGAACCCTTAAATGCGAATCTCAAATCAATCAAGGAGCAACCTTTATCATTGAAATTCCCATTCATCAAACCAATTAAGTCTGTTGTCACGACTTGAGTCGTTTCCAGAGTAGGACTAAAGTCCTCACAACGAACCGTCTGTTGTCACGACTTTAGTCGTTTCCAGAACTCATAAAAGCACTTAAGTGCTTACAACGAACCAGTTTATAACTCACGATAGAGTATTATTCCTCACAATTACTTCTTTAGACACAGGATGTAAATTTTTGCTTCCTCTAAGCTAAAAATAACAGTGATTAAAGACTGTTAAACCGCAGTTTTAAGCTATTTACGAGAGAGGAATAAACTCATGTTCTTTCATAAAAAAGAAACAATTCATACAGTCAATATCAACGATCCAAATCCTCGGTTCGCACAACTACTTTTAGAGCAATTTGGCGGAGCAACTGGAGAATTAACCGCCGCTTTACAATACTGGGTTCAGTCTTTTCACTGTGAGCATCCGGGAATTCGCGATATGTTACAAGATATCGCCATTGAAGAATTTAGTCACTTAGAAATGGTGGGTAAATTAATTGAAGGACATACTAAAAATGCCGATCAAACAGAAGCTTATAAAAGCACATTGTTTGCCTTGCGTGGTATAGGCCCACACTTTTTAGATAGTCAAGGAGTTTCTTGGACAGCGGCTTATATTAACGAAGGTGGCGACGTTGTGCGCGATTTACGAGCAGACATTGCTGCGGAAGCTGGTGCTCGTCAAACCTACGAAGAATTGATTAAATTGGCACCTGATGAAGGCACTAAAAACACTTTGGTACATTTGCTAACTCGCGAAATTTCTCACACCAAAATGTTTATGGAAGCTTTGCAATCTTTAGGTAAGCTAACCGATCCTTTCTTTGGTAATATTCAACCCGATCAAACTGTCGATATTTACTACAACTTATCTCAAAACGGTAAGGATGAGCGTGGGCCTTGGAATTCTCAGCCAAGCTTCCGATATGTTGCTAATCCATTGTCGGAAAAGCAATCCTAACCACAGAAAGTTAAAGACAGGGAAACTTGAACAAACAAAAGGGAGAAGTTTGGCGAGAATCGATCGCTGAACTTCTCCCTTTTCAGAAATTTTCTGAATAAACCTTTTTTTTACAATAAAAAATATGTATAATGGCAGAAATATTCGATCGCTAAACCTAGACCAAAATGCCAAAGACTTAGATTAGAAACAGTTTATACAGAAAAATCAGAAACTCCAAGATATTTATAAAAAAAGATATCTGAGCCAACGCTTCCATTTAGGATTTTGCCCTTGCTATCTGCTTACTTACTTGTCACTCACGGAAGTCGTGACCCTCGTCCCCAAGCTGCCGTAGAGCAATTAGCGCAATTGCTTTGCCAAAAATTACGCGGGGAAATGCTCACCAAAACTCAGGAACTCACAAATACCGAAATATTAACAAACTCATCTGTTAATGTGGTAACAGTTAGAGAACCCTTGGTGGGTACAGCTTGTTTAGAATTAGCACCTTTACCATTGCATGAACAAATTCAACAGTTTGGTAAATATGCTTCTTCCGCAGGTTTCAAGCATATTCAAATAGTGCCATTATTTCTGCTACCGGGAGTTCATGTTATGGAAGATATCCCCGCAGAAGTAACAAAAGCAAGGGAAAATTTTGGTTGTGACTTAACAATGGAAGTGCGACCTTACTTAGGATTTCATCCCCAAATAAGTCAGGTATTAACTTCTAATTTGCATGGTTTTAACGCCGATGCCTGGATTTTGTTATCTCATGGAAGCCGCCGTCAAGGTGCTAATTATCCAGTGGAAGCATTAGCAAATCAATTAGGAGCATTAGTAGCTTATTGGTCAGTACCACCAAGTTGGGAATCTCAGGCAAAAACTTTACTAATTAAAGGAAAAAAACGCATAGGAATTTTGCCTTATTTCCTATTTTATGGGGGAATTACTGATGCGATCGCACAATCAGTCAAACAAATTAAACAAGAGTACCCAGCGGTAAAATTTCATTTAGCAAAACCCTTGGGAGCCACCTCTGAATTAGCAGAATTAATCTGGGATTTAACGAGCAAATGAATCAAAACACATTAGAAATTACACAAGAGAGGACAACATATTTGGGGAAAGTATATTTAGTCGGTGCAGGCCCAGGAGATCCTGGTTTAATGACACTTAAAGGAAAAGCACTTTTACAATGTGCCGATGTCGTAATTTATGACGCACTTGTTAGCCCTTCAATTTTGGCAATGATTAACCCGCAAGCCGAAAAAATTGATGCGGGAAAAAGAATGGGTAGACACTCATTATTACAAGAAGAAACAACTAAATTATTAATTGAAAAAGCCCAAACTCAAGCAATAGTTGTCCGCCTCAAAGGTGGCGATCCTTTTGTGTTTGGTCGTGGCGGCGAAGAAATGGAAGACTTAATTAATGCCGGAGTTTCAGTAGAAGTAATTCCGGGGATAACATCAGGAATTGCCGCACCAGCTTACGCCGGAATTCCCCTGACGCATCGAAATTATAGTTCTTCAGTCACCTTTGTTACTGGTCATGAAAGCGCCGGAAAATATCGTACTGACATAAATTGGTCTGCGATCGCGCAAGGTTCCGAAACAATTGTAATATACATGGGCGTACATAATTTAGCCCAAATTGTGCCAAAATTACTAACAGCTGGATTAGCAGCAAATACACCCGTAGCCTTAGTTCGTTGGGGTACTAGACCAGAACAAGAAGAACTAATTGGCACCCTAGAAACAATCGTTGAACAAGTAGAAACAACTCAGTTCAGCGCCCCAGCGATCGCCATAATTGGTGCCGTCGTAAACCTACATAGTATACTGTCAGTAGCTCGTCCATCTATATAAACAAACAATGGCTGTTAGTGGAATTACCTCAACTCAAGTAATTCAAACTATATTGGCTCCAGCAGTAATGATTTCCTCCAGTGCCTTATTTTTTTTAGGATTAAGTTCCCGATATGTGGCACTTTTAACCAGAATTAGATTACTCAACGATGAAAAAAGACATCATAATCGACAACTGATGGAACAGGGGAATTTGGCCCAGTTCGATCGCAACAGATTAGGTCATATCAACACTCAGATAGATGCTTTATTACGCGCCACATGGTACGTGCGAAACGCCATTTTGTGCCATATTTTAGCCGTAATCTGTTTTGTGTTGAGTTCATTTGCGATCGCCATCAACTTCCCCATTACTCATCCCCTTATTCAAGGCATACCCATCTATTTATTTTTAAGCGGAATGTTTTTAGTTTTATGCGGTGTTACCTGTATGGCTTTAGATATTTTTATATCTTCCAGAGTCATCTTAGTAGAAGTTAAAGATGAAGGTTAACAGAAAAAAACACTTAGTTGCAAAACTTAAACTTTAAATTCGATACAGGGGGAAACAACCCTCAACTTACCTCAAAAATTTGTGTTAATCTGTCTGTAGAGAGAAAGTTAGCGGTGCAACTAGAAGCCATACCCTCAGCAATATCCAAGAAAAAACTCCTTTTTTCTTCAGGGTGTTGGCTTAATCAAAAAAAGATTATAGTGTATATGATTGGACAACATTTCTGTGCAGCCCTTGTCGATCTATTACCCACATCTATTCCTATTTGTCTACAGCCTGAGAGAAATACAGGAAGACATTCAACCAACCCCCGAGCAACAATCCTGGGAAAGTTTGCGCGATCGTCTCAAACTTGACCAAGAAGCACATAGCAACCCAGAAAGAAACTACCCCTTTATCCTAGAAGATCTCGAAGGCGTAACAGGTTTCTATCGCCACTACATCTTGGGAGATACAGATAGTTTATTAGTTTGTTGCAGTACTAAAGATAAAGAAAATCCCCAAAATTATGATTGCTTTTATAAATTTCAGAAAAAACTAGAAGCTCAAGGCACTATAGGCAAAACATGGCTGATTTTAGGCTATGTAAACTCCGCCACCGATCAAGACAAAGAAAAAGCAGCTAAACAAGCTTACCAGTCATTTAGAAAAGATGCCACAGAACCACAACTGAGACCCGGAAATCACTTTTTAGGAGCTTCAGTTTTTGAAATTTGGGAATCCCCAGAAGATTGGACAAATACCCCAGAAAATGAAAATGTACTAATTTGTATTTGTCCCCAGAAAAAAATAGTAGAAAGGATTGAAACTTTTCAATATGAACTAATGTTATTGTTCTATTACCGCCATAAAATTTATTGGAACTATCGCAGTAGTATAAACATTAGAAAAATGCTGATACAAGAGGGTATTTTCCCCGAAACTAACCAAATAAATGAAGCTATTATTAACTGGCCTGAAATCAGCGACATCGAACGAAACTTTGATTACTTAAATCACGAAATTAGGACAAATTTGCATATTCTAGCTAAATATACAATCGCACTGGAAAGTTTGAAAGTGCAATTGCAAAATTTGCGTCAAAACCTACAAAACTACCAAAATCGCTTAGGAATAATCAAAAGTAAAGCAACAGAAGAAACCGGAATAACTCAACTCAAAATTTTCGAGGAATTCGGCGAATTTACGGCTGCTGATTATCTGTTGCAAATGGAACAAGATTATCGGATATTAATGCCACAATTACAGGTAAGAGAAAAATACATTAATAGTATCCGCACTTTTATTGAACTACTTCGAGGCGAACAAGACCGCCAAATAGCTAGTCAAAATACCAAGTTTCAAAATACAGTACTCTTTCTCGGTACTACTATTGGTACTTCTACCTTTACAGCCGTTGCTTCCGCACCATTTATAATTAAAGAAGCTACTACCTCAAAGTTAAGTCAAACTCCTCATAATGGTTGGTTCACCTGCTTTACTTTCTTAATTGTTTATTTAGCACTCGGTCTAATTTCCGGTTACTTTGTCTCTCAATGGTGGCGGTTTTCTCAAAAATCTAAATGATTTAGATCCCCGACTTCTTAAAGAAGTCGGGGATCTGAGAGAATCTGGGGAACTACAATAAAAAAGACGCATTCAGGTAAAAACTATTTCTCACTCTCACCTCGAACTAGAAGTTCAAGAAACTAGCGATCTTCTCAAACAAACTCAAACCGATCGCATAGACGCTTGGTTAGCTAGTCAAGTACCAGACCTTTCTCGATCGCGCATTCAAAAACTAATTCAACAAGCAAATGTCCAAATTAATGGCTTCGTTTGTACCAGCAAAAATCACACCGTAAAAACAGGCGATCGCATCCAGATCGCTATCCCCGAAGCTACAACTTCAGAACTAAAACCAGAAACAATTCCTCTGGATATCCTTTACGAAGATGACCATTTACTCATAATTAACAAACCTGCTGGTTTAGTGGTTCATCCCGCCGCCGGACACTTCGACGGAACTCTCGTTAATGCTTTGTTAGCCCATTGTCCCTTAGCTGAAATAGGCGGTGTCCAGCGTCCGGGAATAGTTCACCGCTTGGACAAAGATACTACAGGCGCGATCGCGATCGCCAAAACTGACCAAGCTTACCAACACCTGCAAGCACAACTCAAAGCTAAAACCGCCCGTCGCGAATATTTAGGCGTAGTTTATGGCGCTACCAAAACCGAAAGTGGAACGGTTGACCAACCGATCGGTCGTCATCCCCTAGACCGGAAAAAAATGGCAGTTGTCCCAGAAGCAAAAGGCGGTCGTCCCTCAGTCACTCACTGGTGGGTCAAGGAACGCCTGGGAAATTACACTTTGATGCACTTCCAGCTAGAAACAGGTCGTACCCATCAAATTCGCGTTCACTGCGCCCACATCGGTCATCCCATTGTTGGCGATCCTGTTTACAGTTCTGGGCGGGATGTCGGTGTTAACCTACCCGGACAAGCTTTACACGCTTGGCGACTCTCCCTCCAACATCCGGTTACTGGAGAGTTAGTCCAAGCGATCGCCCCACCACCCCATTCTTTTGTGACTCTCCGGGAAGTTTTGCGGCGGCGTTGCGGTCTTCCCCCAAAGTCATTTGAAATTTAAATTAGCCAATTTTATCTACCCAAAGAGGGATGACTTATGCCCTTGCTTCTGTGCTTCCTACTCCTCATCTGTCCCAAAATTCCCCCTACCCCAGCTATTTGGCGAAAATTTTGCCCGGATTTTACATAGCTATGTAAACTTTTCTTCACATAACTATATATATTGTAAATATAATTTTAAGGTAATTTAACCACCAAACCTTCTCCCAGTAAAGCTTAAGGGCAATAATTAAGAAAATATAAAAAACACCTACGGAATTGAAAATTACCCCCATTTATTAAGAGTTGTAAACAATATGGGCTAAATAAGGCTGGATAACCCTAATAGATAAAGGAATTGCAGCCTTTCTCTATACTTAGCTAAAGTATTTAATAATTCGTAATAAATAAATCACAATAGGCAGTGTATAAAAATAACCTGTAGGGACTAGAAGACAGGCAAAAGTTACACAAAACACTCGTTAAGTAAGTTTGCTGGTTTCTCATAAAAAGGTGAACTTTTCTCAGATTTATGCCTTATGCTTGTACAAAGATGAAGAACACTCATCAACGAGTCATAAGTCAGAAGGTCAAAACAGTGTTTTGTTGCCTGAAATCTGACACCTGCTAGGCTAATTCAAATTTAAAAGAGTTAGCTGAACCAGAGATTCCGAAAATTTCCGCAAAACGCACTCAACAACAATTCAAGTAGGAGATTGAGTAAATGTTAGACGCATTCGCCAAGGTTGTTTCTCAGGCTGATGCTAAAGGCGAGTTCCTGAGCGCCGGACAATTAGATGCTTTAACCAACATGGTTAAAGAAGGCAACAAGCGCTTAGATGTCGTGAACCGCATTACCAGCAACGGTTCCACCATCGTTGCTAACGCTGCTCGCGCCTTGTTCGCAGAGCAACCTCAGCTGATCGCTCCTGGCGGAAACGCCTACACCAACCGTCGCATGGCTGCTTGCTTGCGCGACATGGAAATCATCTTACGCTATGTTACTTATGCGATTCTCGCAGGTGACTCCAGCGTATTAGATGACCGCTGCTTGAACGGTCTGCGTGAAACATACCAAGCTCTCGGTACTCCAGGTTCTTCCGTAGCAGTAGGCGTAGCAAAAATGAAAGATGCTGCGATCGCTATTGCTAACGACCCCAACGGTATCAGCAAAGGAGATTGCAGCGCATTAATCTCTGAAGTAGCTAGCTACTTCGATCGCGCTGCGGCTGCAGTTGCTTAATTAATTAATTAAGCAATCGGACAAAAAAAACAGGCAAAATTTTCTGCCTAACCTTAAAAAAAACTGCATTTCATTGTTGGGAGATAGTTAAAGACATGAAGACCCCTATTACCGAAGCGATCGCCGCAGCCGATACCCAAGGCCGTTTCCTGAGCAACACAGAATTACAATCTGCTCGCGGTCGTTTTGACCGTGCAGTTGACAGCATGGAAGCTGCTCGTGCTCTGACCAACAACGCGCAAAGCCTAATCAACGGTGCAGCCCAAGCGGTGTACAACAAATTCCCCTACACCACTCAAATGCAAGGGCCTAACTATGCTTCTACCAACGAAGGCAAAGCCAAGTGCGCTCGTGACATCGGCTACTACCTCCGCATGGTAACCTACTGCTTGGTTGCTGGTGGCACAGGCCCAATGGACGAATACTTGATTGCTGGTTTGGATGAAATCAACAGCGCATTTGAGTTGTCTCCCAGCTGGTACGTAGAAGCTTTGAAATACATCAAAGCTAACCACGGTCTGTCTGGTCAAGCGGCAGGCGAAGCTAATACCTACATCGACTACGCGATCAACGCTTTAAGCTAATCGATCGCATAGCCCGGAAAGGTATGCAGTTGCTAGCTGCGAAACTAGCAGGTGCGTACTTCTCCGGGCATTGTTGTATCTAAATCTAGTGCTCTGTTTGTTGTGTTGGGAGATATATTATTGTGGCGATAACAGCAGCAGCATCTCGGTTGGGAACTTCAGCATTTAGCGACAGCGCTAAAGTAGAGTTGCGTCCCAATGCCAGCAAAGAAGATGTTCAAAATGTAATTCGCGCCGCTTACCGTCAGGTACTTGGCAACGACTATTTAATGGCTTCTGAAAGATTGACCAGCGCGGAATCTTTGCTAACAGATGGCAACATCTCAGTGAGAGAATTTGTTCGCATCCTGGCAAAATCAGAGCTATACAAAACCAAGTTTTTCTACAACAACTTTCAAACTAGGGTCATTGAGCTCAACTATAAACATCTGTTGGGACGTGCCCCTTATGACGAATCTGAGGTAATTTTCCACCTCGATTTGTGGAATGAAAAAGGTTACGACGCAGAAATCGATTCTTATATCGATTCTCCAGAGTACACTGCTAACTTTGGCGATAACATCGTTCCCTTCTATCGCGGTTTTGAAACCCAACCTGGTCAAAAACAAGTCGGTTTTAACCGGATGTTTAAGTTGTACCGGGGTTATGCAAACAGCGATCGCGCCCAAGCTCAAGGCAGCAGTTCTCGCCTCGCCCGTGACTTGGCAATGAACTTACCCACAACCATTGTTAAACCTTCGGGTAGCGAAGGCAGTTGGTCATACTACAGCGCTTCGAGCGATATTGCACCTCGCAACTGTTTGGGTGGTTCCTACGGCGAAAGTGGTCGCGTGTATCGCATCGAAGTTGCAGGCATTCGCCAACCAGGATACCCCGGAGTACGTCGCAGCAGCGTCGCCTACTTGGTACCCTACGAAAACTTGTCCAACAAAATGCAACAAGTTCTTCGCGCTGGCGGCAAAATCATTAGCGTTACCCAAGCTTAAAAATAGTCAATCGATTTTCGATTTTCGATTTGAAAAATCGTAACTTAGGGAATTGGAGGAATTAAATGCTCGGTCAAACCGCTATCGGTAGCGCTGCTAATACACCCTCTGGTAGCCGCGTTTTTCGTTACGAAGTCGTTGGGTTACGTCAAAACGACGAAACTGACAAAAACAACTACTCTATTCGTCGTAGCGGTAGTGTGTTTGTCACCGTACCCTATAGCCGCATGAATGAAGAAATGCGGCGCATCACCCGCTTAGGTGGCAAAATCGTCGGCATTCATGCAATGGGTGCAGAAGAAGCCGCCAAAGCAGAAGAATAGGGGAAACTTGATTATAAGCTATGCAGGAATCCGATCCTGAAAGAATAGGCGCACAGGGAGATTCCCCATCGCTTACCGTAGAGCAAGCGATCGCCAACCTGAGCCACGAAGACACAAGTCTGCGTTACTATGCAGCTTGGTGGCTGGGTAAGTTTCAGGTGAGAGAACCAGCGGCAATAGAAGCTCTGATTGCAGCTTTAGAAGATGAAGCCGATCGCACAGAGTTAGGCGGTTATCCCCTCCGACGCAACGCAGCTAGGGCATTAGGAAAACTGGGAGATGTTAGAGCAACACCAGGCTTAATTAAATGTTTGGATTGTTCTGATTTCTACGTGCGCGAAGCAGCTGCACAGTCGCTGGGCAAATTGGGCGATCCAAGTTGTATACCAGTGCTGGAGCAGCTGCTATCTGGTGGTTTAGCTGCCGCAGTGCCAATACCGGGAAGACCCCACCTAGCTCAGCCTTACGAAGCAGTCATGGAAGCATTGGGCGCATTGGGAGCCAAAACAGCTATCCCTTTGATTCAACCCTTCCTCGAACACCCAGTCGCACGAGTTCAGTATTCCGCTACTAGAGCTATGTATCAGTTGACCCAAGATCCGATCTACGGGGAACGCTTGGTACAAGCTTTGTCAGGAAAGGATATTCAACTGCGTCGAGTCGCACTCTCAGACTTAGGTGCAATTGGTTATTTACCAGCAGCAGAAGCGATCGCTACTTCCGCAACAGAAAACAGCTTCAAATTAATTGCCCTCAAAGGCATTCTCGAACACCAACTTAACCCAGAACAAGCGCAATCGCTTAATGACGCAGCCATCAGAGTTATGACTTTGATGGATTCGCTGTTATAGTCTGTTATTTGTCAATTTTGGATTTTCGATTTTCGATTAAATCTAAAATCTAAAGTCTAAAATCTAAAATCTTTTGACCAAATGACCGATCATCAGCAACTAATTCAAGCTGTAGAACAAGCAGATTCACCAGAACGCCTGATTACAGCAGTCAACACTCTAGCAGCCGCCCGATCGGAAGCGGGAATTCCCACATTAATCGCTGCTTTAGGTTATAACAACCCCGGAGCAGCACTGGCAGCAGTCGCCGGACTAGTTCAAATGGGAGCAACAGCAGTACCTCTATTATTAGAACTGCTTGATGGGTATAACTATGGTGCTAGAGCTTATGCGATTCGCGCTTTAGCTGCGATCGCAGACCCCCGCGCCCTAGAAGTTTTACTCAACGCCGCCAAAAACGACTTCGCCCCTAGCGTCCGTCGTGCTGCAAGCAAAGGATTGGGAAATTTGCACTGGAATCAACTTGAATCTAGCCAAATACAACTTGCCCAACAAAGAGCTTTTCAAACATTAGTAGAAATCTGCCAAGACACCGATTGGTCGATTCGCTACGCAGCAATTGTTGGCTTGCACACAATGGCTAATCAAACTGATTTCCACAAGCTTGTTTTGTCACATTTTCACTCCTTGAGCCAAACAGAAACCGACTTAGCCGTTCGCGCTAGAGTGCAATTAGCCATCAATTCCTAATTTCGTCATTCGTCATTTGTCCTTAGTTATTTGTTAGCAAATAATCACCAATGACCAATGACATAAGACTAATCAACTAGAAAAAGAGAACTAGTTAAAATGTCAATACCTCTCCTAGAAATTACTCCCACCACGCAAAATCAGCGTGTACCCGGTTACGAAGTTCCTGACGAAGATGATTCCCCAATGTATCGTCTGGCCGATGCCATTTCTGATGCAGACATTGATGCCATAATTTGGGCTGGCTATCGCCAAATCTTCAGCGAACATCTAATTTTAGAAAGTCACCGTCAACCATCCTTAGAATCTCTCCTAAGAAATCGAGTGATTTCTGTTAGAGAGTTTATTCGCGGATTAGGCAAATCCGAAGTTTACCGAGAATTAGTTGCTGATACTAACTCGAATTATCGGTTAGTTGACATCACTTTCAAACGCTTCTTAGGACGCGCAACATACAACAAAGACGAGCAAATCTCTTGGTCAATTGTAATTGCTACCAAGGGATTACATGGCTTTATTGATGCCATTGTTGATAGCGAAGAATATGCCCAAAACTTCGGTGATGACATTGTTCCTTATCAACGCCGTCGCTTCAACGAAAGACCTTTTAACTTAGTTAATCCTCGTTATAGCGATTATTGGCGCACTCGCCAAATTGCTATAGAAGGTCGTACCTACTACGAAGTAAAAGTCTCCGGTCAAGGAAACCTAGAAAGACGCTCAGTGCGTTCCGCTATTCCCACTTCATTTCTGGAAATGGCTAAGAGTATAGCCACACCACAAATCGACTTTCAGCGCGATCGCGATCGGGCAATTAACACCGCTAGAAGCGTCCAAATTCCCGAAATGACTCGCAAAGGTGCCACAGTTAAACCATCAGTAAGCCGCACGGAAGTTTCCCTTCCCTACAGCTACATCCCTGCTGATCCTAAAGTCTAGTAATTTTAGATTTTAGGGTTTAAATTTTAGATTAAATCCAAATCTAAAATTTTTCACCCAGCAAACAACTCAAAACACAAAAAGAGACTCATGTCAATACCTTTGCTAACTTACAAACCCTCATCGCAAAATCAGCGAGTAGCGGGTTATGAAGTACCCAACGAAGATACACCCTATATCTATCGTCTAGAAGATTGTGTTGATGAAACTGACATCCAAGAATTAATTTGGGCAGCTTATCGCCAAGTCTTCAGCGAACATGAAATCCTCAAACGTTTTCGCCAACCAGGTTTAGAATCTCAACTGAAAAATCGCTCTATTACTGTGCGCGATTTCATTCGGGGATTGGCAAAAACCGAGGCATTTTATCGCTTAGTTGTGGAAACAAACTCTAACTATCGCGTCGTAGAAGTTTGCCTCAAACGTATTTTGGGACGTGCCCAATACAATAAAGATGAAGAAATAGCCTGGTCAATTAAAATTGCGACCAAAGGCATTGGCGGATTTATTGACGCACTAGTTGATAGCGAAGAGTATCAAACTAACTTTGGTGACAATACAGTACCTTATCAACGTCGTCGGTATAAAGACCGTCCCTTCAACTTGGTAACACCTCGCTACGCTGGCTACTGGCGTGACAAACAAGAGGACGCACGTTACAAATGGGGCGCTGTGGGGAACTTTTTGGACATGGCGCGATCGCTCAAGATCACCCCTGTCACCCAAACTACCAAAGTTGACACCGCGAACATCAAAATTCCTGACACAACCAGGGATAATAAGCCAGAAGGCACTCGCGTATCAATTAACCCAGTGGCATCTTTCCCCGCCCGTAAATAGGTAATCCCATTCACAGCCAATCTTACTAAATTAGGAGATTATTGCATGGCTCTGCCGTTGCTCACATACAAACCATCATCTCAAAACCAGCGGGTTAAAAGTTTTGGAATCGCGGATCTCAACGAAGATACACCTTATATCTATCGCCTAGAAAATGCCGCTTCTCCTGCTGAAATCAGAGAATTAATTTGGGCAGCTTATCGCCAAGTTTTCAGCGAACACGAAATCCTCAAATTCAACCGTCAAATCACCGTAGAAACTCGTTTCGCCAACCGTTCCATTACAGTCCGTGACTTGATTCGGGAATTGGCAAAATCGGAAGCTTTCTACCGTTTAGTTGTTTCCGTTAACAACAACTATCGCTTGGTGGAAATCTGTCTCAAACGCTTTTTAGGTCGCACACCTTACAACAAAGACGAAGAAATCGCTTGGTCAATTGTAATTGCTACCAAAGGTTTTAACGGTTTTGTTGATGCTTTATTGGACAGCGATGAATACACCAACGCTTTTGGTGATTTCACCGTACCTTACCAACGCAAGCGCATGGAAGGTCGTCCTTTCAACTTGGTAACTCCTCGCTACGGCGAAGACTTCCAAGAAAAAGCAGGTACAGTTACTACCGACTGGCGCTTTACCTTGGAGAAATACTACACCGCTAAGTACCAACAGCGCCGTTTACCAGAAGGCGATCCTGGCAAGTTCAAAGATATGGCAGCAGCAGTTAACACCAAACGGTATTATGCTCAAAATATCCCTGCTTCCAGCATCGATTACCTGAACAAAGTACCAAGACGCTAATCAAGATTTTTATCCGCATTTTGTGGGTTAAATCAAAAATCTAAAATCCAAAATCATAGCTGGGTCTGACCTTTGGGAGATAGTTAACTAATATGTGATTAGTTGTTATCATCTCAGCGGTTTAGACCCAGTTGTTGTATTAATTGCGGTAGTTTGAAGTATGGTTCATAAAATTGTTAGCCGATCGCCTCATGATTAAAAACACATAGTACGATCTTTAAGTAATGTTTCAATGTGTGAACCAATGACAGCACAAGCACCTGCATCAATTTATGACATTTCTGCAACAACTATTGACGGAAACTTAGTTCCGTTGAATATCTATAAGGATAAAATTTTACTAATTGTAAATACTGCTAGTCAGTGTGGCTTTACACCTCAATATAAAGGATTACAAGAGTTATACGATCGATATGCTAGCCAAGGATTAGTTGTTTTAGGATTTCCCTGTAACCAATTTGGACAACAAGAACCTGGAAACTCAAACCAAATTCAGTCTTTTTGTGAAACTAACTTTGGAGTTTCCTTTCCACTTTTTCAGAAAATTGAAGTGAATGGGAAAAATGCCCATCCGCTATACCAATATTTGACTAAAGCTGCACCTGGTTTTTTAGGTACAGAGGGAATTAAGTGGAACTTCACTAAATTTCTTGTCAATCGTAGTGGAAACGTTGTTAAACGCTATCCTCCAATGACAAAACCGGAAGATTTGGCAAAAGATATTCAAGCGTTGCTGTAAGCGATCGAGAATTTTAGAGTCAACTTTTTATAGTCATTCTCTAAAATTTGGCAATTCTCATCCTGAGAAAAACTAGAGGGGAAGCAAAACCTTTGTTAATTTTACTTCCCCTCAAAACAACTGAAATTAACTGATTTACGATCGGCCTTTTTTCATTCAACTAGCTTACTTACCATCGCTAGAACTTTTTTGCCCATTAGGAGGCGCAACTACTACACCTTTATCGCTAGCACGTTGTTCGCGTTTTTTGCGTTCAGCTTTGACGGCATCTTCCATTATTATTAATGCCTGAGCCATTTTCTCTAAATTGCTGCGGTAAAGTTCGAGATCTTTTTGTACTTTGTCTTCTGGTAAATGCAACCCAGCGCTAATTTTTTTGAGTGCTTCAGTCACTTGTTTGGGATCTTTTGCTAATTCGGGATCTGCTTGTTCAATTAAGTTAAATAAACCGACAGCAAACAAGCGACTGTATTTAAATTTTTGGTTATTAGCGATCGCTTGCAGAGTTCCTTGTAAATCCCCGGTATTAGCAAACAAAGACTCTTGACTCAAGCTATCAATCACATCTTTTGCCGAGCGCTGCGCCACAAAAGCCCTTAAACGTTCAGCATCCTGCTTATAAGTTTGGGCATCACTTCCCACCGCTTGACAAAGTGCAGCAAATATGGGTTCTTTGTCCGCTTCCGGGCGATAACCTTGCATAAAGCGGTCAAAGGTAGTCACCACCCCTAAAGCATAAATAGGGTCATAGCTGAAGTCATTATTGACCGAAAGCAAGTGCATTTCCACCATTAACTCTTCTACCACTCGCCGATAAATTGTGTTAATCGGGCGAGTGTGGAGGGAGTAGAAAGTTCGCTTAGTATCTGAAACAGTGCGGACGTTGTTCACGGAAAACAATTAAGGAGGAATTAAAATTATTGTCTCCTTTAAGGGTAACTTTGCCAAGCAGAAGGTGGGGGAAGTTTTGAGTTCTGAGTTTTGAGTTTTGAGTTTTGAGTTAATTACTGGCTTAAAATTTAAAATTGTGACCATTCTCCGGTCTTGAGATGAGATTTTCTGACCAATTAATTGCTTTAGCTAGTTACATGGCAGGTGAGTTTGACAATCAGGCACAAGCGATCGCCGATCCAGCTTGGTACGTTCACCTGCGACTTTGGCAGCGACCTGTACCTTTGTTTACTGAAGATAGCATCACCTTATTTGCTGAACAAGCCAATATTGTTAATTTAGAGCAAGCTTATCGACCGCGAATCATTCGCCTGCGAGAACGAACTGAGCTTGACTCCTCCCTTGAGGTGCAGTATTACATGATCAAAGACCCGGCATTAGTACAGGGGGCTGGGCGCGATCGAGAAAAGCTGAAAACCTTAACTTATGAGCAAATCGAATTCTTGCCCGGTTGTACCCTTAACGTCACGCAAAATTCTTTAACCACCCAAACCTATCACTTTCAAGCATCTTTACCCCCAGATGCTCGTTGCTGCTTCACCTATCGTAATGAAACTTACCAAGTTTCTCTCGGATTTGAAGCCACACCCGAACACTTTCTCAGTTATGACAAAGGTATAGATCCTCAGACAGGAAAAGCGATTTGGGGAGCATTGCTTGGCCCTTTTCGCTTCACCAAACGCCTGGATTTTTCTTCTGAAATAGCCCTGTGAAGTGCAAGGGGCTCCAGGGGTTCTTTTGGGCTCCAGGGGCAGGGGAGCAAATTGAAGAATTTATCTTGTTCCCCGTTCCTGTTCCCTGTTCCCTTTCTTTCCTTGGAGCCTTGGAGCCACTAGGTAGCAATGGTGCGGGGTACACCTTCTAAAGCTTCTTCCTCGGTTTCAAAGATTTCAAATACCGAGTCCATCATCGTCACTTCAAAAACCAATCTAGCTTCTGGATGCACACTACAAATACGGAAACTCCCCTTAACTTTATCTGCATCTCGCATTCCAGCCACCAATGACGTGAGGCCGGAACTGTCGATAAAATTGACCAGACCCAAATTCACGACCACATGACGGCTGAGTTTAGAAATACATTCTTGCAACTTTAGGCGAAATTGCCACGCAGTTGTAATGTCCAAGCGACCTGCTGGTGTCAAGACAATGACAGTAGTGCCGTCTTGGGTCGTGTGGGTTTTTTGTTCGATCTGAATCACTGACCCTCCCCTTGAAATCGTAAGAGTTTGGAGTTTTTGCACACAACCTAAATCTTATAAACCGTCAAGCAATCCCTGGTAAGTGGGTGCCAATATGAAATTTATAAGATCCACAGTTGTACAGTTTTGCGGTTATAGGAAATAGTATTTTTTGTTTCTCTTACTATTGTTCCCAGGCTGAGGCAAAAATGAATAACCTCTTTAATTTTGGGTTGTTCATCTCAGTAGTTTAACTCAGACTTCTGCATTAGGAAGCAGTCCAGTTAGCCCAATCTTGAGGTTTCAAGAAGGTTTCATATAATTGGGCTTCTGGGGTGTTAGGTTCTGGCTGATAGCCATATTCCCAGCGTACCAGAGGTGGTAAAGACATCAAAATGGACTCGGTGCGTCCGTTGGTTTGCAGACCGAAAATGGTGCCGCGATCGTAAACCAGATTAAACTCGACGTAGCGCCCGCGACGATAAAGTTGGAAGTTACGTTCGCGATCGCCATACTCCAAATTACGCCGACGTTCTACGATCGGAACATAAGCGGGTAAAAATGCCTTACCGCACTCTTGAACAAAAGCAAACAACTCTTCCCAAGTGCGAGTCAATGAACCAACCTTCGCACTATGAAGTGCTGCTAGCCCATCGGTATTACTTGCCCGATACAATTCCCCTTGAGCATCTTGGTAATCAAAAAAGATCCCACCCACACCCCTTGTTTCCTGACGGTGCTTCAAGTAAAAATACTCATCACACCAATATTTAAACGTCGGATAGTACTCTGAATGGTGGGCATCACAAGCTTGTTTAAAAGTCTTGTGGAAATGAGCCGCATCCTCAGCAAAAGGATAGTAAGGTGTCAAATCAGCACCACCACCAAACCACCAAACTGGCCCTGCTTCAAAATAACGATAATTCAAATGTACCGTCGGAATGTAAGGGTTGCGGGGGTGCAATACCATTGAAGTCCCAGTAGCATAGAAACCATGTCCAGCAGCTTCCGGGCGTTGTGCCAAAATCGAGGGCGGTAAATGTTCGCCCCAAACTTCCGAAAAGTTAACACCGCCTTGCTCAAAAACTGCACCTTCGCGCATCACGCGAGAACGACCTCCACCGCCTTCTGGTCTTTCCCAAGAATCTTCTTGGAAATTACCTACGCCGTCTACTGCTGCTAAACCTTGACAAATTTCATCTTGGATTTGGCGCATAAACTGGCTAACTCTAGCTTTGGAATCAGCTGGAGGTACAGAATTAGAGGAAGTTACTTCGGAAGTTGAAAAAGCCGTCATATAAACACTTAAATCCCAATATTACGCAAACGAATAGCCCTAGAGAAAGAAGAGAGCGTTTTTAGATTAACTCGAATCGGGTCTTCACGGATAAACAACTAAGTTAACTTTAATTGAGGGCAAAAGATAAAAATTCTCATTTGAAGTCGAGAGTAGGGAACAGAATAAATTCTCTAATCGTCCCAAGAGTCCCAAGAGTCCCAAGAGTCCCAAGAGTCCCAAGAGTCCCAAGAGTCATAAATTCTCTAATCGTCCCAAGAGTCCCAAGAGTCCCAAGAGTCCCAAGAGTCCCAAGAGTCCCAAGAGTCCCAAGAGTCCCAAGAGTCCCAAGAGTCCCAAGAGTCCCCTTGTTACCGCGTTAGCGACCAAAAAATTTCTGAGGGGGGGATGTTATCCAATACACAATTAGCATACAATCAGGCTGTCTTGGAGGCTTGCTAAGGGAGGATTGCTATGATTCCCAATTTTTTCTCCAAATCTGTCCGTAAAAGAGTCCGAAAGAGATACCGAGTTTCTTTAGCCAGGACGTATAAAGCCCTGAGTTCTGCATCGGTGGATGCTCTTTGGCAGAAAATGACGGATTTAGCGGATGTTTCTTGGCATCCTTTGTTAGCAAGCACAAATGTCCCTAAAGGATTGGTAGCTAAACCTGGTTTGATTTACCAGGCGATAACGCGATCGATCCTACCCATCCCCATTCAAATTTTTGTCGAACAAGTCCGACCCAGAGAATTATTGAGTGTCCGAATAATCGCTCTACCAGGGCTGGAGGAACGAGTGACTTACAAAGTTGAGTCCACTGTCTGTGGCACTCAAATATCTTATTCTGTCACCTTACAGGGCTGGTTGTCGCCATTAATTTGGTCTTTAATTCGATCGAGCGCCGCAAGAGTTGCGGCACAATTAGCTGATGCAGCAGAGGAAAAGCCGTTATTGAGATAAGGCGAGATTCAAAATACACTCCGAATCAAACCGCCATCAACTCTCAGACTGGCACCATTAATAGCAGAAGCTAAGGGACTAGACACAAATGCCACCAAATCAGCGATTTCTGAAGTACGAATCAAACGCCCAATTAAGGAAGTGGGACGATTTTCGCTCATAAAGCGTTTTTCGGCTATTTCATAATCAACATCGGGAAAAACATCTCGAATTAATTCCACAACTCCAGAAGTTTTTGTCGAACCTGGAAGAACTGAATTAACTGTTACATTGGTTCCTTTTGTTAGTTCGGCAAGACTGCGAGAAATGGAAAGCTGCATAGTTTTAGTGGCGCTATAATGAACCATTTCCATAGCAGGATTAATGGCTGATTCGCTGGAAATAAAGACAATTCGCCCATAATTACGGTCTAACATTTTTCGCAAATAATGCCGACTCAAGCGCACACCACTGAGAATATTTACTTCAAATATTTTGAGCCATTGTTCATCAGTGGTATCAAAGAAATCTACTGCTTCATAAATACCTAAATTATTGACAAGGATATCAACTTCTGAATATTCTGCGATCGTATGAAGGCAGCCTTGGGCAACACCGTTATCTGCTACCAAGGGCAGGAGTTTTGCTTGGGGATAATCGGAAGAAATTTTTTCAATTGCACTGTTGACACTGTTTGATGTTCTACCATTAATAATCACACTAGCTCCTTCACGGGCTAAGGTGCGAGCAATTTCTAAACCGATGCCACCCGCAGAAGCAGTCACAAGTGCAGTTTGATTTTGCAGTTGTAGATCCATTTTTACTCCCCATTGAGTTTAGTTTATTGGAAACTGAAAAAATTGCTCCCCTGCTCCGAGAGTTGCGGGGGTCTCTCTACTGTCTCAATAAATAATTTAGATGCGTGACAGTTTAGACTCTGACCACCATTAGTTAAGATTTTAAAAGAATTAACCTCAAAACACCCCGAAAAACAAGGGGAGAACACTAATGTCAGAAGTTCTCGATGTCAGCACAATTTTAGAAGTATTGCGACCAGTCCAAGACCCGGAACTCCGCAAAAGTCTGGTGGAATTAAATATGATTCGCAACGTCAAGGTTGATGCTGGCTTAGTCAGTTTTACTCTTGTGTTGACGACTCCAGCCTGTCCTTTGCGCGAGTTTATTGTGGAAGATTGCCAGAAGGCAGTGAAAAAATTACCTGGGGTGAGGGATGTCAAAGTTGATGTTACCGCAGAAACACCGCAGCAAAAATCTCTCCCCGATCGCACTGGAATCGCTGGGGTAAAAAATATTTTAGCCGTTTCCAGTGGTAAAGGTGGCGTAGGCAAAAGCACTGTCGCCGTAAATGTCGCCGTCGCTTTGGCGCAAACTGGCGCTAAGGTGGGGATGATTGATGCCGATATTTATGGCCCTAATGTCCCCACAATGCTGGGACTTTCCGAGGCGAAGGTAGCGGTACGGCAAACTCCACAAGGGGAAGTTTTGGAACCAGCTTTTAATCACGGTGTCAAGATGGTTTCAATGGGCTTTTTAATTGATAAAGACCAACCTGTGATTTGGCGTGGCCCAATGCTTAATGGCATTATCCGACAGTTTCTTTACCAAGTGGAATGGGGGGAACTGGATTATTTAATTGTGGATATGCCTCCGGGAACTGGGGATGCTCAATTAACTTTAGTGCAAGCAGTGCCAATGGCGGGGGCTGTGATTGTTACCACGCCGCAAAATGTGGCTTTGTTGGACTCTCGGAAAGGGTTAAAGATGTTCCAGCAGATGGGAGTACCAGTTTTGGGCATTGTGGAAAACATGAGTTATTTCATTCCTCCTGATTTGCCCGATCGCCAGTATGACATTTTTGGCTCTGGTGGTGGGGAAAAAACCGCAACGGAATTAGGTGTAAGCTTACTTGGTTGTGTACCTTTGGAAATTCCCTTGCGTCAAGGTGGCGATCGCGGTATACCTATTGTGGCTGCTGACCCAGATTCTGCCTCTGCCAAAGCCTTAACGCAGATTGCTAAACAAATAGCCGCAAAAGTTTCTGTTGCTGCCCTAGCTTAGAAGCTCTTGGATCTCTCGGAGATGGGGAGATGGGTTCGATTAGGGGAGATGGGGGGAAATAATCCAATTACCTCTTCGACTCCCCCCACCCCCCTACCTCCCCACCCCCCCACTTCTTCCCAGTCCCTACTCAAAACTCTCTGACTCAAAACTCAAAACTTTCTCAATCCCCAATCCCCTTGCCTTCTGCTATAAAATCTAAAATTGCTCTGTTCCCTGGAGTTCGATCTAAATAATCATGATGTTGAAGTCAATCAAATCATTTCGCTGGAAGTCTATTGTCTCACCTTGGCAACAAACTGACATTTGGCTGTTTCTGCTGCCTGTGGGACTTTCCATTTTAGGCGGCATCATGATCCGTAGTACAGAACTCAATCAAATAAAGCCTGACTGGTGGCAGTCTTGGGTTTTGCCTTTGTTTGGTTTAACAGCGGTATTAACGATATTAGTGGTGGTAGCACAATATGTCGCTCATGAATATTGGCAGCAGTGGTTGATTGGTGGTCTGGCTTTTGGTTTGATTTTTATTAAAGCCTTTTTAGAAGCCCCCAAATGGGCAGAACATATCCTCATTACTGTAGTCGGTTTATGCTTAATGCTGTTATGCGCTCGCTGGCGTTTTGAAAACTTGATTAAATGGCATTGGGTGATCTTCGCGATTAGCAATCTGTCTTTGATCTGGGTAATGATTGCTGGTACAAGTGCCAAAGGTGCCCAGCGTTGGATTGCGATCGGTTCTTTCTATGTTCAGCCTTCAGAATTTGCTAAGTTATCTTTGATTATTACTCTAGCTGTGTTGTTAAGTGCTAAAGATTCTGGGACTATGGGTTCTCTAACCAGGTCTTTGGGAATTACAGCTGTTCCTTGGATTTTAGTTTTTTTACAACCAGATTTGGGATCTTCTTTGGTTTTTGGTGCGATTACTGTGGGAATGCTTTACTGGGCTAATGTGAATCCCGGTTGGTTGATCTTACTGAGTTCTCCTCTTGTCTCAGCAGTTTTGTTTAATGTTTATTTACCGGGATGGTGCGCGTGGTCAGCATTAATGGCATTGATTGGCTGGAAAAGTTTACCTTGGCCGATCAGGGGTGCGGTGGGTGCAGTAGGGATTAATTTAATCGGTGGTGAAGCTGGGCTGATTTTTTGGGGTTTGTTGAAGGATTATCAAAAAAATCGCATTATTAACTTTTTGCACCCGGAACAAGATCCTTTAGGTGCGGGATATCACTTGATTCAATCTCGGATTGCGATCGGTTCTGGTGAACTTTGGGGCAGGGGTCTGTTTCATGGAACTCAAACTCAAGGAAATTTTGTTCCTGAACAACATACAGATTTTATTTTTTCCGCTATTGGCGAGGAACTGGGTTTTGTGGGTTGTATGGCGGTTTTGCTGGCTTTTTGGTTCCTCTGTCTACGTTTGGTGATCATTGCTGAGAGTTCTAAGAATAATTTTGGTTCTCTGTTAGTTATTGGTGTTTTGGTAATGATTGTGTTTCAGGTGATTGTTAATGTCGGTATGACTATTGGCATGGCACCTGTAACTGGGAAGAGTTTGCCTTGGGTGAGTTACGGGCGATCGGCTATTTTGACTCAATTTATTGCGATCGGATTGGTACAATCAGTGGCAAATTATCGACAGCGACTTAAGTTTTAGGGGATTGGGGACGTTCGGCTGAGCGTTCGACTGAGCTCACGCCGAAGTCGCTCACGTCGAAGCCTGGGTACTGGGGACTGGGAAAAGGTGGTTATATGGGGTGAAACAATTCAAATACATCTAACTTCACCCTACCCCCTAATATTGTTTCTTCTTAAGTTTGCTACAAATGATTGACACGGGGACGCGGCGACACGGCGACGCGGAGATTGATGTGTAGCAAACATTTAGGGATTTGATATAACTCCCCACCTCATCTGCCTTTGACCAAAAACAAGGGGATACAAGCCCCGTCCTTCGGCAGGCTCAGGAACACCTTGTAGGGCGGCTTTAGTTGTGTTAAGCTAATCGCCGTAGAGGTTTTCCACGTCAGATGATCGTTTTAGAGTTGAAAGCACAAGGGAAAACAACTCAATATAAAGCCATTGATGAAGCAATTAGGACTGCTCAATTTGTCCGCAACAAATGCCTCCGCTTTTGGATGGACAATCGGGGAGTAGGACAGAAAGAATTGTATCGTCACAACACGGCATTAAGAGCAGAGTACCCTTTTGTGAAAGCTTTAAACTCTCATGCTTGCCAAGTTGCAGTGGAATGGGCGTATTCAGCAATTGCTCGATTTTATGATAATTGCCGAAAGTCTGTTCCTGGGAAAAAAGGCTATCCAAAGTTTAAGAAAAACTGTCGTTCGGTTGAGTACAAAACTTCGGGATGGTCACTTTCTGAAACTAGGAAACAAATCACCTTTACCGATAAGAAAGGGATTGGCAAGTTAAAACTCAAAGGAACGTGGGATCTGAACTTCTACCAATTAGAGCAGATAAAACGAGTC
>NZ_JBHFNQ010000172.1:0-2163 GCF_041929345.1 Floridaenema aerugineum BLCC-F46 | reverse complement strand
TGACAGTTCACCCGTAAATTCACCCGTAAGTTCCCAAAGTGTTCACCCGTTGTATAACAGTGATACAACGGGTGAACTGTCACAGGGGCAAAATGGAAGTACGGGTGAACTGTACCAATGGACTGAAACCTACGAACGCCGTAATCATACTTACGTCCGGTATTGTTACTCACTCAACAAAGTCACCGGGTCTAAAAAAACTGTACACATTCCCGGAGGAAACGCTAACACCCAGCGGACGCGGACTCGCTGGGTGGAAGTTGAAACTTTAATCCAACGTGGCAAAACCCCAGAGGAAATAACTCGAATTATAAAGCAGTGGAGCTAGAAAACACTAAAAAACTACACGACTAATAACAGGTTTCCATCCACGTTGTAACCCTCTACTACAATGAAAAACCTGGCAAACTTTAGGACGAGAATCGTAGATTGAACACAAACCTGTTTCTCTATTTAAAGCAGCACAATATCCATCGCTTTCTCGCTGCATTTCATATTCTTCTGATAATTCATTAAAAAAAATGAATTTAGGATTTATTGCAGAAATTCGATGAAACTCTTCTGCGGTAACATTAATTCCCGGCATCGAACAGCAATTGCTTTTACAGATATTATTAGCATCCAAGCAATCACAATCGAAAACAATATGTAACCCATCAGCCCCTACCTCAGCCCGAATTTCTCCGCTTTTTACAGTTTTGACAACCCTTTTCCTTTCCATAGTTTTTCCTAAAA
Source organism: Floridaenema aerugineum BLCC-F46 (assembly GCF_041929345.1). NCBI lineage: Bacteria > Bacillati > Cyanobacteriota > Cyanophyceae > Aerosakkonematales > Aerosakkonemataceae > Floridanema > Floridanema aerugineum. The sequence goes on along the minus strand of NZ_JBHFNQ010000172.1, from coordinate 1,428 downwards.
AAAAAGATATCTTGATTGATATCCTTTCCATTCCATTTTAAGACAAAAAAAGCGTCATTCCATTGCGAGAGATATACTTAGTTGGCTTGTTTTGAGTTATTTTTGTCTTTAAAAAACTTTCAATCATCTTTGCATCTGCTGGGCCCGGTACTGGAATAGATGCCCAGTTTTGTGCTTTTCCAGCAGCGGGAGTTCCCTTGGGAATCTTGACGGCTGCATCAGTTGCTCCTCGTACTCTGACCTGTACCGCACCGTTAGATCCTTTACGCTTAGTAGTGAGATAAGGACTAGTTTCTGCTTTTATGCCGTAATAGTCTGCTATTGACTTTAAAGGGTAAATATAAAGTTTTTTGTCTGTCGCTTTACCCTTGTATTTAACTTTCCTAGTCCCAAAAAATACTGTGACCCTTGGCCCAAGCTTTTTCCCCGCCATAACTTATCTCCTTCTATGGTAAGTAAGCAATTGGAGAGAACGTACTTTGACTTCCACTAACAGTATTGTTTACACTAAAGTTTACGGAAATCGTAACACCAAGGTTTTCAGTATCGTAAGCAATACTTATTCTATTGGGGCGAGATGCTTCGGGTAACGCGAGCTCAGATGCTTGCAGAGCATTTGCTACCTCAAAAAGTTGACCTTCTAAAGTTGTGGAAGTGGTTGTTATTGCAGCAGCCATAAGAAAAATAAACGCATTACATTTATTGTATTCATTGCGTCCTTAAATTTAATTAAAGGAATTATGAAGATGTCTTCGGGATTAACCCCGAAGACACCTTCATACATGGACATAGCTGCTAGAGGCATAAATTTAGAACTTATGAACCAGAATCACCCATTTCTTAAATCGGATACCCAATCTGGCGATAGGTTTCTTTGACCTTGACTAAAAAATCGAATAATCGTGGGGACAACTAATTGCTGCCTAAGTCTGAATCCTTTTCTTTCTCCTATTTTCATGTGCGCTCCTCTTAAAAACGCAGGATCAATAAAAGATTTGAAAGCATTTAAAACCCTTTCGCACTCTTCTGCTGATTTAGCATTAATGATTAATTTTGAATTGTCAGAAAGCGTTAAAATCCCCTCAATGTTTCCTTTAGTATATGTGGGTAATCTTGGGTTTTTATTCCCGTTGTAATGGGGAATGACGAGATTCCATCTAGAGTTGGTGAAATTACCTCTACCATTTTTGCCAGCATAAACCACTGAGAGTTGCGGGCGATCGGACCCAATCCTCACCTGCCACCATTCTGGAATAACAGCGATCGGCGGTTCGGTGTTTCGCATCCTAATCAAATCAATTTGGATTTCTGCAATCTTGCGATAAATCAGCGCCATAGAAGCTGCTGTATTTTCATCAATAGCTAAAACTTCGATCTGGGTACGATTGATCTTTGGAACCCAAATTTCAGATCCATTAACATTCTTTT
>NZ_JBHFNQ010000171.1:0-18642 GCF_041929345.1 Floridaenema aerugineum BLCC-F46 | reverse complement strand
CTGGGAAGGTGCGTTACGTTATCACTAAACTTATTGCTGGGAAGGTGCGTTACGTTATCACTAAACTTATTGCTGGGAAGGTGCGTTACGTTATCACTAAACTTATTGCTGGGAAGGTGCGTTACGTTATCACTAACGCACCCTACATTATGTTACATATTCCCAGCAGGTTGTCCTTCGGTAGTGGCAATTTCTCCGGCTTCCATTAATTGTTTAAAGCGGCGCAAATCATCCCCGATTTGTTGTTCTGGTTCTTCACCGAAAAGTTTGGCGATCGCAGCCCCCAAAGCACCACCAGGCGGGTTATATTCCATCACAACTTTTACTTCCGTACCTCTTCCCGCTGGCGCTCTTTGAAAGCGCACAAAACCAGAATTATCGACATCTGCACCTTCTACAGAAGCCCAAGCAATTAAATGATTTTCTTGGTCATTAATAATCTCAGCATCCCACTCTACGCTATTACCCATAGGCGCATTTGCTACCCAATGAGAGCGTTTTTCGTCAAGTACTCTCACCGATTTCAAGTGTTTCATAAAAGTGGGTAAATTCTCGAAATTGTGCCAGAAACGATACAATTCTTCCGGCGATTTGTTAATAGTTACTGTCTTTTCCACCATGATATTTTGGTTCATTCCTGTTGCATCCTGTACGCCACTTTTTCCACCAACACCTTGATACACTAAACCGCCACCTGCAAGAGCCATCAACGCACCCCGAAGCGATCGACGTGATAAGCCATAAAGTACAAGTGCGCCACCACCAATTAAGGATGCCCATTGTCCAGCATCCTTGGTATTTTCTGGTTGATTAGTAGTGTTTTGTTTGGTAATTTCCATCCGTTTGTCTCCTGAGAATAGTAATAGCCCAAGTTGCTAGTTATATTCCGTAGGGTGCGTCAGAAATTTAAAATGAGTACTCCTAACCTAAAATTATCCTGTCTGACGCACCCTACAAAGTAATAGTTCATGGTTCATTAATTGATAAAAGACAAATCATGAACTAGGGCAAATTAATAACGAAAAACAGCGGCTAAGGGAGCGCGATCGGGAACTTTTTCTGGTTCCACTGCATAAACAGTTCCTCCATTTAAAATGGTTTGAACTGCGGCTGAATCTAACAAATCCTCATCTCCAGTTTCGGGTTCTGGATGTAGTTCAATTGAGTTATTTTGGGGATCGAAATTACCCCACTGTTGCACTCCAACAGCTACAAATAATTGTTCAACTCGCCCATAATAGGCGGCGGGAACTGTTTCTTTGATATCAGTTGAAGCTCTTTGAGCAGCGGCGGATTCTTGATAGTAAGCGATCGCTTCTTGTTGCGCCTGGGAAAACATCGGTTCCACAATTTGCCAAGCTTCACTTTGTAATTCTTCGGGTGTCGAGATTTTGGTATTCCCCGTGATTCCTTCTTCTACTAAATGCGGGTAAGTATTAGCTTCTCGGTAAATGGGGAAGAGGTATTCTACTCCCGTTAATACCAAAGGTGCATTTTTTCCGCGCAAGTATTTTTGGATTCCGCGATCGACTAAAAAGAAAAATTGCAACAAATCTGTCTTAATATTATCTCTGTCTGGACTTCCTTGCCCGTGATAACTACCCGATCGTTGAAAAGAATTATTAGTTCCACCTCTTGTTGTGTTGATGCGGAACTGTCCCTCTTTAGCAGTCTCATCATACATGAGTGCTTCATCCATATTTTTGGGGACATCCTCTAACTCAATTTCTTTCACATCATAGCGGGTACATTCTAATAGTTGAATTTGATCTTGGCTCAAACTCAAAATGTAAAATATTCCATCATTAGTTAATAGAGGTAACAGAGGTTTTAGATGGAAATGATCGGTAACAACCGCTAATTCCGCAAAGTTTAATGGTAAACGGTAGTAATGAAATACCCCGTCAGCTACAAAGATTGCTAACCCATTATTTTGATGTTGCCAAAAATCTTGATCGTCAAGCTCATGAGCAGGCTGCAAAAATTTTCCGGCTTCTGATTGAGTTAAACCCTGTTCTACTAATAATTCTTCTGCCTGACGAATGAGATTTTTAAACCGAATAGGATTTTGTTGCGTTTCTTGTCCTAAACGGCAAGTAGGCATATAAATTGAAACACAAAGTCCTTTGGGTTGTTCTACTAAATTTTTTAACTCATCTATAGATAATAGACTCATGCTATCCCTTCTCCTAAATCTTTCTACGATCGCTAATAGCCGTCTATTCTTTACAATTTATCTCTGTTAACTTTTCTACTCTTCTGCCTTTAGTAACAATCGCAAGGATGATTTTTAAATTACTCAACTTCAGATGGATGTAAGTAATATTTTGCTTCGTTATAATACGCAATTTTGTTGTGCTTTTTCAAAATAAAAGACGCACATCTTGGGATAGATTGCAAGACTAATCTTCCGATAGAAAAGAATCTTAATAATTTAGATTAACCTATTAGATAAGCAACCAAAAGATTAGGCAAGTATATTTCTGCCTGAAGAGTTTTTATTTGCTAACAAAGCTACCTGCTTTATATAGTCAAGTTTTTGCTTGGCGCTAATTTTTAGTGGCTTAAATTCTCAGTTCACAGATAAAAGTAACTAAGCAATTATGGATAAATTGACACCTCATCAAAGTTCTGTACAGATTTCAGAATTTGTTAGTAACTTGAGAAATGGTATTTGGCTGTTAGGAATTCCCTCTTGGTTATTTGGAATTACCGATCGTAGTATGGCAACTCTAGCTGATGGTTATCTATCAGCGATGGATTTCATGCAACTACTGACAGCTTCTCTGTTCTTTTTAAGTTGGCTAGTCTTGAAACCCGATCAAGTAGAAATCAATACTTATCCTACCGATATAAGTTTGGTTCCTTATGAAATTAACCCAGATTCAGCACAAAATAGGATGCTGGAACTCCGCAAATTGCACCTGATTAGTCAGGAGTATATATTACCCTTTTCTCATCTTTGCCAAATCTACCACTTGTTAAATTTAAAACATCTAGAAACAGTTCACAGTTTTAGTCTCAGTAACCTGAGAGTTGTTTCGGTTACGCATTTTCAACCGACGGCTATAGGGGGAATTATTAAATTCCAAACCATGCTAGATTCGGCTTTTAATACGCTGAGAATTTGGCGACAACCAGTAGTAGAAGTAATTCTAGCTTTGCATAACCCACACACTGTAGAACTGAATATTCCCGTTTATGGGGATAAAAGAATTGTTGTTATGTTTAATGTCGAACCTATTAGTGATAAAGAACACAAGTTATTTATCGACATTTACAGCAATCTCAATTGGCCGAAACCTTTGTTGCAACTTTTATTACATCTAGCATCTTGCTTAACTCTGTTTGAAGACTTGCCATATTTACAGAAGTTAGCTGAAAGAAATATTGACCGTTTATTTAGTGCTAGTATGGTTTCAAGTCACGAAACTGCCTGGTTATTTAGAAGGTTTGTTGAGTTGTATGGTTCGGCTCGGAAATCTTCTCAACCCATGAAAATGCTTGATTCAAATGATACAGTTTCAGAGATCGCTTAGACCGATCGCAATCTACCAAAACAATTATTCCTGACCAACAAAACTCTTATGAATCAACCAAACAATCAACTAGGAAGATTCGTTGCAGCTGGTGTTTTACTAGGTATGGGTGCTGCTGCTTTCTTCGATGGCATAGTACTGCATCAAATCCTCCAATGGCATCACATGGTATCAAGTATTCGACCGTTAAATACTGCGGCTAATATTGAGTTGAACACTTTCTGGGATGGCGTTTTTCATGTAGGTGCATCTGTATTGACGGTAGCAGGATTAATTTTGTTTTGGCAGGCAACTGCTAACAGTAAAGTTTCTCTTTCTTTAAAAACTTTTGCTGGTTCTTTTCTGATTGGTGCGGGAGCTTTTGATTTTATTGAAGGTTTAATCAATCACCAAATTTTAGGCATTCATCACGTAAAACCTGGGCAAAATCAATTGGCGTGGGATATAGGATTCTTAACTTTAGGTCTGTCGCTGGCTGTTGTTGGTTGGTTATTGTTAATTAAAGAACAACAAGAGGTAAACACTTAAATTAATAAAACCGTCATTAAAGGTAAACCTGCGATCGGAGAAGCTAAAAAAGTCCAAACGCAAAAACTCTCTAAGTCTTCTTGCTCTAATGCTGTTCCCATTTGTACCATTGAAAAAGGAAAAATAACTAACAGCAATACGGCAATTACTATGTATTCTAAAGCTAACATCATCATGGCTTATCCTTGTTTGTATTGTTGGATGATGATCGATTTGCTGCTTTCGTAAATCTCTCCATAGCATGAATGAGTAATTCTATTTTTGTGTAAATTTAATTACAAATCAATTGATAAAATCAGCGAAAGGAGTAATTACTATGGGGAACTTGTTCATCGAAAAGCAAGTTGATTTGGCAGATAGTAAGATCTATTACCTAGAAGCGGGAAACCCTGCTAATTCTACTTCTATATTATTTATTCATGGATGGTCTGTATCAATTGAACCTTATCAAGATATCTTAAATATTTTGTCGCAACGTTATCATGTAGTAGCACCATATTTGCCAGGTTTTGGAAAATCAACCGCTCCTAATTTTGTGAAAGATTATAGCGATTATGCCGCCTTATTAATCGATTTTTTAAAAGCTTTAAATCTTCAGTCAGTACATATTGTGGGTCATTCTTTAGGTGGCGCGATCGCAATGGCGTTAGCAGCTTTTAAACCTGATTTTGTCAAAAGTTTAATAGTAGCAGATAGTACAGGCATTCCGATGAATTCATTGCCAGAAGTTGTAGTGCGAAGAGCGATCGAAATGTCTGCTCAAATGTGGCAAGCAAAACCAAAACCAACCCTAGCTATACTGGAGCGTGTACTTTACAATAGCCTGTTTAATACTAGAAAAGTCATAGAAACAGCCAAGATAGTACTAGACAGAGATATCCGTTCAATTTTGCCTCGAATTAATACTCCTTGTCTCATTATTTGGGGTGCAAATGATTTACTCACTCCGCTCACAATGGCTAAAGAATTCGCTCGAAATATTAAAGGTTCCAAACTGGTAATTGTTGAAGGTGTTTACCATGAATGGAACTTCTTTTTTACAGAAACATTTACAAAAACTGTCTCAAATTTTATTGATGAAGTTGAACTTATGTATGTTGTTGCGCTTTAGCGCTTTTATGCGAGTGCCAATAAGAGCGCTAAAGCGCAACAACGTACTTAATTAGTAAAGGTTAAGCTGTAAGGTGCGTTAGATTTTGGCGATCGCACCTTACAGCAATTTCTCCTCTAAAGCATCCTCAAATTGTGATAAATTTACTTGGTGATTTTTGATGTTTCTGCTGCCATTGCTGACAATAATGCTGCACCTCCTAATACAGTGGTGCCGATAGCAAGTGCAGCTAAACCTAAAGCGATCGCTCCATATTTAACAGGAGGATTTTTATCTATCCAGTCAGTTACGCTAGGAATGGCTAAACGATCGAAATCTCCCCTTACTTTGTCATAATTTCCATTAGGAATAGGCTCAAAAACATTGTCCGGTGCATCTTCCGATTTAATTTCGTTAGTGTGCTGTGCTTGAAAACCTATTAGCAGCAAAATTGTATCGGTTAATTGCGGGGAAATTCGATGTAAAAAATCTAAGATTTTTCCCGCATCTCCCACAATAAAATCACGGGTGGGATTTTCTGCAACGTAGAGGATCGCATCAGCAACTAAACCCGGTTGATAGTAAGGTGGTACTCCTGTAGGTTTGACTCCGATTTTTGTGCGAATTTTGTTGTAATAAGGTGTGTTAATTGTGGCAGGTAAAACATTAGTCACGCTGATGGGAATTCCTTCGTGAATTAGTTCTAAACGTAAAGAATCAAGGAATCCTTCAATGCCATGTTTTGATGCTGAATAAGGACTTTGTAAAGGAAGACTGCGCCTACCTTCCATCGAAGAAACATGAATCAATGCGCCTCTTCCTTCCCGTTTTAAATGGGGTAATGCTGCCATTGCACCGTAAGCTTGTCCGGTGAGGTTAACATCAATTACTCGCTTGAATTCTTCGGGGGTAATTTCATCAAATGGCGCAATAACTCCCGTAGCAGAAAGATGTACCCAAGTATCAAGTCTGCCGTATTGTTCTACTGCTCGATCGGCGATCGCTTTTACTTGCCCAAAATCTGCCACATCAGCAATTACAGAAATCCCATCTCCGCCAAAACTTTTAATCTCAGAAATTAAAGATTCTAAACCTGGTTGACTTCGTGCAGAAACTACTACTTTTGCTCCTTTTTTAGCAAATCTAATCGCTGTTTCGCGTCCAATTCCACTGGAAGCGCCGACGATCGCAACTACCTGTTGATTAATGGGTTTTAGTTGCATTAATGCTACTCCTTATTTATGTTTGTTTCTCCAGGACGCGATCGCGCCTCATCGATCTATTTGGATTCAGAAAATGCTGATTGATTCGATTCAATCATCTTTTTTAATTGCAGATATGCTCTTTCTGGAGTCAATGGTTCGCCTGACTGTTCGTTCGGAATATAAAATTGCCTGCTATCTGAAAAGCAACGCATTGAAAAGCTAGGTATTATGCCTAACTTTAGAGCTTGTTTAGCTAATTGTTCAGCCGTTTCTGACAGACTATATTCATCGTGAAATTGATATTCTTTCATCTACTTATTCCCTGCTATTAGTGATTAATTAGCAAGTTCCTTTGTCTCGTCGTCTCGTTACCAGGTTTCATCTCGTCATCTCGTTACCAGGTTGAACCTGGTAACGAAAAACAGAGGCTCTGCCTCAAGGTGCTCTTATCTCAGTTAATAGAACTAAAATCTGTAATTGTCCAAAGCAATATTCTCGCTGTTGTAGTTACTTCAAATCAGCGAGATCCAAAATTAATTATGCTAATTAAAAGTTAACAATCCTATTTAACCTAAACCTCTATCCGAAGAAGAATTTATGTTTCTATCTATAGAACGAGTTCAATATAAATAATGTTGGTATCATAGGATTAATAATCCGTTCAAGGTTCACCTTGAATGTTAAAGCAAATAATTGTTTACTTTTTGGTAAGTTCAACAATTACAGAAATTACATCCATTGGTTCCACTGGTTTAGCTAAATGCCATTGAAATCCTGCTTTTAATGCTTGTTTTTGGTTAGATTCTCCCGCGTATGCAGTGAGCGCGATCGCCGGAATTTGTCCCCCTTGTTCTGGTGGCAGAGAGCGAATTTGACGCATTAACATATAACCATCCATATCCGGCATTCCAATATCACATAAAAGAATATCTGGTTGAGCGCTGGCTAAAGTTTTTAATACTTCTAATGCTGAGGCTACCACAGTTACTTCCATGCCGTATTCTTCCAATAAGAATGCCACTAAATCTCTAGAGTCGGGATCGTCATCTACAACCAAAACTTTTAATCCAGCAAGGTTTACGGTATCAGCAGAGAAGATTAGAGAATCTTCTGTGGGTTCGCTCATTCTTATTTCTCCATATTGCGTAAGTAGTAATCGAACAGTGAAAGTTTCAATTTAACTTTTGCCTTAGTTTTCCGTTTCCAGAGAAACGATATTTAATTCTAGCAGAGAGAGAATAGGCAGAGAACGATCGTCAAATCAAGTTCATACCTTAAATTAGCCTTTAGTAATCTCCCTTACTTTCCCAATAATATTCTACCCCGAAAGGCTGAATCTTTAACTTCATTGGCAAACAGAAATTAGTTAGGCAAAAGAAAACTGATGTATGCTGATCATTTTGTGCCATTAGTACTAATATTGCATTCGGAAATACGGGGAGAAAAACCCATCCACTCTGCTGTAGCGTTTGCATTAGGGGAACAAGAACCTTGCCAAGTTTCTTACAGAAAATGTTGATTGAGTTGACCGCCCAAAGTATTTGCAGTTTTAAAGTTCAGCTTGATTGTAATTCATATCTATAGATTGATGACAAATATACTAAATCTACAAGTATTAAATCAAAAAAAAGTGTTAAGAAATTTGTAAAAATAGTAATTTTAGCTAAAATTAAATATTTTTATAACATAAATTCGAGCGCTATTCAGGTAAAATTAGAATAAATTTTACGTATAAAGCCTCTAAAAGTGTTACCACAAGATGAAGAATTGCCGATAAACTTGCAGCGCTTGCAAGCAGTTACTAGGGGAAAAGTAACCATGCAAAAGCGCCTTTTAGAAATCTTTTTCCAAGCTGCCCAGGGAGAGATTGCAGCTTTGAAAGAGGCGATCGCCAATCAAGATTTTGCCACTATAGAGCACAAAGCCCATCAACTAAAAGGCTCTAGTGCTAACGTAGGTATAGCAAAAATGTCTATTGTAGCCGCAGAATTACAAAAACAAGCTCATCAACAGACTCTCTCAGAAGCTAATCAATTGGTAAATGAAATAGAAAATTATTTTCAAAAAGCACGACAATTTGCAGAAACCTATTTCTCCGATTAAGCAAGATCTAAAGTTTCCTTTGGATAGGAATTTCCACAATAAATTCTGTGCCTTCTCCAAATGTAGAATTACAATCTAAAGTACCGCCATGCTTCCCAGTAACAATTTGATAACTAATTGACATTCCTAATCCCGTTCCTTTGCCGATAGATTTAGTAGTAAAGAACGCATCAAATAAATGTTCTTTTACTGATTCTGGCATTCCTAAAGCATTATCAACAATGCGAATTTTAACACGGTTGGGTTCGACAAAATCTGTATTAATCCAAATTTTAGGTTGATGTCCAGTTTCTTGTTTAATCCGTTCTTCTAAAGCATCGATCGCATTAGAAATAATATTCATAAACACCTGATTTAATTGCCCAGCATAACATTCAACCAAAGGCAATTTTCCATATTGTTTAATTACCTCAATTGCTGGACGATCGGGTTTAACTTTCAGGCGATTACTGAGAATCATTAATGTACTTTCAATTCCTTCATGAATATCCACATCTTTCACTTCTGCTTCATCAATGCGGGAGAAATGACGGAGAGATTGCACAATAGCACGAATGCGATCGGCACCTACTTGCATAGAAGAAAGCAGTTTTGGTAAATCTGTACGCAGGAATTCTAAATCAATTTCCTCTTCTTTTTCGATTAAATCAGGATGGGAACAAGGACAATGATCTTGATAAAGTTGCAACAAATATAACAGATCGTTCATATACTGATTAGCATGAACTAAATTGCCGTGAATAAAGTTAACTGGGTTATTAATTTCATGAGCAACTCCAGCTACTAACTGTCCTAAACTAGACATTTTCTCACTTTGAATTAAGTGAGTTTGTGCTTGCTGTAACTCCGAAAGTGCTTGTTCTAATCTTTGGTTTTTTTCTTGCAACAATGCTTCTACTTGTTTGCGTTCTGTAACATCTTCGTAAGTACCCAAAACACCAATTACATTACCTTGTGCATCATGCAAAGGAATTTTACAAGTATCTGCCCAAGTTTCTTTGCCATCAGCTTGCTTTTGAGTTTCTAAAATATGATACTCAGCAGTGTTATTTTCAATTACTCGGCGATCGCATTCCCGATACCAATCAGATTCTTCTTTCGTCCAAGGTAAATCATAATCAGTCTTACCAACAATATTTCTTGGTTCACCTACTCCAGCAGCACGAGCAAAGTTATAATTACAACCTTGATAAACGGAATTACAATCTTTCCAAAAAATTAATTGTGGAATATTATCCATTACTAACCGCAGTAATTCTTGCGATTCTCTTTGTTTTCCTTCTGCTAATTTACGTTCGGTAATATCCCTAGCAATAGCAATCAAACCAATAATCTTTCCCTCTGCATTTCTGTAGGGATTTTTCGTCATTAAAAACGTCTTTAATTCCCCGGATAAGGGCAAAATTTGTTCAAAGGTTAGAGAATTTCCCGAAGCGATCACCAGCCGCTCGATTGCCATAACTTGTTGTGCTACTTCTGGAGGAAATAGCATAGTGTCATTACTGCCAATAATTTCTGATTTTGTTTTACCCACACTATGAATAAAAGCCGAATTTGCTAAAACGTAATTCCCTTGACTATCTTTGACAAAAATCATGTCTGATGTGCCTTCAACGACAGCATTTATTAGATTGAAACTCTCTTTAATTTTGGCTTCTGCTTGCTTGCGTTCGGCAACTTCAAGTTCTAATTGCGCGATCGCTTCTTGAAGATTTACTGTGCGTTCTTCCACCCGATATTCTAATTCTTCTACAATCTGCTTTAGGGTTTCTTCTAATAGCTTGCGGTTAGTAATATCTCTGATGATACCAACGATATATTTATTACCTTGTTCATCTTTAAAACAAGATTTTTTAGTAGAAATGGTATGAATATTTCCGCCTTTCCTTGTAATCTGTTCCTCATTTTCATCATCAATTCCTAATTCTAATACCAGTCGATCTTTTTCCCAAAAAATATCTGCTTCTGCTTTCGGGAAAAAGTCATAGTCAGATTTACCCAGCAATTCTTCGCGATTCACACCGATAAAATTGCCAAAAGCATCATTGAACAAAATCCAGCGATGCTGTTCATCTTTAACGAAAATCGGATCGCTGGTTGTATTAATCACTTTTTGCAAAAATTCTAGTGAATTTGGCTGTAATCCTTGATTTTCCATGATTTTTTTAGTTAAGGATTTCATTTTCTTTTTGCTCCTACAAAAATTGAGGATAGCTGTAACCGCAATCTCAGCGGGTTCTTCATCCTATCTTCATATAGATATAATTCCCATGAAGCTGCAAATAAGCTCAATTGGATAGCAACTTAATAAAAGTACAAAAACGTAAACATTTAATATGGAATACCTAAATGTTTGCGAAAGATGTAGAGACGTTTCATGAAACGTCTCTACAGTAAAGGGTTCATGAAACCTCTCTACAGTAAAGGGTATTCATTTGTAGCAGAGATAAATCTAAACGATATAATTCCCTTCTACCTTCGCCTTTCACCTTTCCCTTTTACCTCTGTTCGATTTATTTAATCTGAAAAATCAGCTGTTGCAGGTGAAGGACGATCGCCATTTTGAAAGCGTAACCAAGACAATTTTAACTCGTCTGGTGCTGGATAATTTGTATCGTAAATCGCAATTACATTAGTTAAATTCCGCCCCGGAGATACCAAAATTTTACCTTTGTGCGCTAATCCTAAAGAAGCACCACCATCTAAATTCATCGCTTCCACACAACCGATCGCTTGCATAATTTCCGCTTCTTTTTGGAGAGACAAAGTAGTTAAAAAAGTCACCAAATACAACTGTTTTCTAGATTCAGGAAAGCCGATCGCGCAACGAGAACCTACACCCAAAACATGAGAATCTTTAAAACCTTCCGAAAGCGGAGAAAGCGAAACTTTTCCTTCTTTAACTAATCTTGGCCCACAAGTTAAAGAAAACCAATGTTCTGTCCAATCTGGCTTCCTTTCCGTTCTAGCAGTAACCATTTCTAATTCATTTCCCACTTTAATTCCCAAAGTAGTGCCGTAATTTTCCCACCGACTATATTTAACAAATTTTCCCCCAGCTACCATGTTACCCAGCACCGCTTTTTGGTTATCCTTGCCGAAAAAAGTACCATTAGTGACGATCGCAGCCTGCTGTCTATCTACTAAATTCTTAAAAGGTTCATCGCCTTTAGTAACTTTATAATTATTAGCAATATCGGCATTATTAGCCAATCCAATAGTAATAAAAGTTTCTGGGTCTGTCAAGTCAATAACTGTTTGATAAAAACTAACACCTGAAATAGTTTTTTGTCTGATTTGTACAGGCTTACCTTTTTGATTAGAAAGCTTAACTTCAGGAGTCTTTACTGGTTTTTCTGGTTCTGGAGATGGGGAGTTAGTAACTTTTGGTTGAGGAGAAGGAGTAGTTTTAGCTACTGGTGTATTTGGCAGAGGTTCAGGAGTTGCATCTGGTTGATATTTCGCTCTTAAAGCTAGCAGTTTTTGCCATAATTCTCCCATTAATGTGAAGAAATTATCGCGGTTCTTGGGAATCGAAAAATATTCAGCTAAAACTTGAGTTGCAGCAAAAACTATGATAAATAAAAAAGTGCGCCGCAACATTTTACGGCAACCACTAGCTGGTTTAGATTTAGCCATACTGATAGTAAAAAAGTAAATTTAAAACAAATTAAGACTACAATTCAAATTTCCCACTTATCGGTAGAATCTACTAGAGTTCAAAAAATCTTAACAATTACTCCCTAGCGCCACCTAAAAGTTTTAAACGCTGGAAATCCAATAATTTAACAGTTGAACCATTCAAATTAATAATTTCCTCCTGGCTGAGTTTAGCAAATACCCGTGATAAAGTTTCGGGAATTGTACCTAATAAAGCGGCTAATTGTCCTTTAGTTAAATCTAGTTCTACCTCATCTTGGTTGCTAGTGCGATCGCTCAAATACAACAAATAAGCCGCTAATCTTCCCGGAACTTCTCTCAAAGAAAGGTCTTCAATAACTTTAGCAAATCTGCGTAAATGGCGGGCGAACACCTTCAACAAATTAACTGCTAAACTCGGATGACTTTTCATCAGTTCTAAAAAAGCAGTGCGGGGGAAAAATAACAATTCAGTTTTTTCTAAAGCCGCAGCCGAAGCCGGAAAAGGTTGCCCATCAAAAGCTGGTACTTCGGCAAAATGTTCATGAGCACCGAACACTTGTAAAATTTGTTCTTTACCTTCCGGCGAAATCTTAAAAACCTTCACTTTGCCAGAAATTACTAAAAAAAATCCCGTCCCCGGATCACCTTCCCAGAAAATCGTTTCACCTTTTTGGTAAGTTTGCTGTTGAGCAATACTTAACAACGCATCAACCTCATCTGTTGGCAAGCCAAAAAACATTTGACTATTGCCCAAAAACTCCTGTAAATCAGCTTTTCCCCGGTTGTCCTTGCTTGCCATATTGCCAAAAACCCCCATCTAAAATCCAAAATCCAAAATCCAAAATCTAAAATTGCTTGACTTAAGTCAAGGTTATCTTTTTTAGTTGTAGTTGTAGGGTGCGTCAGACCTTAAATTTGAAGATCAGCATCAAGGTTGGAAGTTCTGACGCACCCTACTAATTCTGCCAGTTGCCTAAGTCCTGATTTTTTGACTTAAGTCAAGGTGATCTTTTTTAGTTGTAGGGTGCGTCAGACCTTAAATTTGAAGATCAGCATCAAGGTTGGAAGTTCTGAAGCACCCTACTAATTCTGCCAGTTGCCTAAGTCCTGATTTTTTGACTTAAGTCAAGGATATCTTTTTTAGCTTCTCCTATTCTGAGGGAAGATGAGAGAAACAGGAACAAGACTATGTATTGCAACCAATGTGAACAAACCACCAAAGGAGAAGGATGCTATCAATGGGGTGCTTGTGGTAAAAGCCCAGAAGTTGACGCACTACAAGATTTGTTAGTTCATTGCTTGCGGGGATTGGGAGAAGTTGCGATCGCAGCACGCACCTTTGGTATTATCGATAAAGAAGCAGACTTCTTTAGTTGTGAAACCCTCTTTTCTACCCTAACAAACGTCAACTTTGACCCCAACGACTTTATTAATTATATCCACAAAGCGATCGCATTGCGAGATGAATTAAAAGCCCGAACATTCTTCACCAGTTGCAAACATATTGAATGGTCAACTCTCGCTGAATTTCAACCAGGACAAACTATTAGCGAATTAGTCCAACAAGGCAAAGATATTGAATATGAATTTATCAGTTCTTCTGCTAAAAACGTTGATATTTTCTCCTTAAAACTCACTGTACTTTATGGACTAAAAGGCATTGCTGCTTACGCCTATCATGCCGCCGAACTTGGTCAAGAGGACGATCGAGTTTATGCCTTCTGCCATGAAGCCTTAGCCGCCCTTGGTAGCAATGATAAAACCTTAGAAGATTGGGTAAATATAGCTTTAAAATTAGGAGAAATTAACCTGCGAACAATGGAACTTCTCGACGCAGGTAACACCAACACTTATGGACATCCCGTTCCAACATCTGTGCCTTTAGGTGCAAAAAAAGGCAAAGCAATTTTAGTTTCAGGTCATGACCTAAAACAACTAGAACACCTCCTCAAACAAACAGAAAATACAGGCATTTATATCTACACTCACGGGGAAATGTTGCCCGCCCATGCCTATCCCAAATTAAAACAAAACTACCCGCATTTGTACGGTCATTATGGCACCGCTTGGCAAAATCAAACTAAGGAATTCCCCGCTTTTCCTGGACCGATCGTAATGACAACTAACTGTCTCATGCCACCTCATGATAACTACAAAGACCGCGTTTATACCCTTGGCCCAGTAGGTTGGCCCGGATTAATTCACCTCACCGATCGCAACTTTAATTTAGTCATTGAAAAAGCCTTAGAAATGCCTGGATTTACGGAAGATGTTGCCGCGAAAGAAGTAATGACAGGGTTTGCTCGTAACGCTGTTTTGGGTGTAGCTGGTGATGTAATTGATGCAGTTAAACAAGGCAAAATTCGCCACTTTTTCTTAGTCGGTGGTTGTGATGGTGCCAAATCAGGAAGAAACTACTACAGCGAATTAGTAGAAAAAGTTCCAAATGATTGTGTAGTCTTGACTTTGGCTTGTGGTAAGTTCCGTTTCTTCGACAAAGATTTAGGAGATATTGGCGGTTTACCTCGGTTAATGGATGTCGGTCAATGTAATGATGCTTACTCCGCAATTCAAATTGCTTTAGCGTTAGCAAATGCCTTTAATGTAGAAGTGAATCAATTACCTTTGTCGATGATTCTTTCTTGGTACGAACAAAAGGCTGTATCCATTTTACTTACCTTACTTTATCTGGGAATTAAAGATATTCGCTTAGGGCCAACATTGCCAGCGTTTATCTCTCCAAATGTCTTCAAGTTACTGTCTGAAAAATATAATTTGAAGCCAATTACTACCCCCGATGAAGATTTGGCAGCTTGTTTAAGTTAATCTCTCATCTTATCTTTAAGTGTAGGCTGGGCAAATATTAAATCCAACCTACATTTTCTTTATTTAGCAGGATTTTCCTGCTCGCTTCCAATTACAGAGGTAGTATCAACAGAAGGCACCACATCGCGTTTTTTCTCTACCAACCATTGAAATTCTTTAATTGTCTCTGGACGAGCGGATTGCCGACAATTATTCCAATTTTGCTCTGCTTTTTCTTTTTCTTCCTTAAGTTCTAGAGTCTTCGCTAACAAACAATATGCCATACCCCCACCTATTTGCTTTCCGGGAATTTTTTGATCTAATTCAATGGCAGTGTTTAGTGCCTTAATAGCTTCATCGTATTGTTTTTGGTCAAATAAAGCCCAGCCCAGATTCCTGTAAAGTTGAAATTCTGTGTCTTGCTCTTTGGCATTTTGGACACGACTTAAGCCAATCCGAAACATAGTTTCTGCCGAAACAGGATCTCCTTTCTGACGATACACACGACCCAAGTTATTAAAAGCGCGAGGCAATCCTTCTTCTACTGATTCAAAATACAGTTTTTCTGCTTCTTTTAATTCCCCTAAAGATTCGTAAACTTCTCCCAAGGCAATGTAGGTATTTTTATTGTCAGGAGCGAGATTTATTGACTGTTTATAGCTATTTTCAGCTTTTCTCAATAGACCTCGATCGTAATAATTTCTTCCCTGCTGATAATAGTATTCAGCTATATTCGGTAAATTAGCTTGGGTAACAATTGCACCTGTTAACAATATGGCAGATAATCCAAAAGTAGCTTCGCTGTGCAAATGGGGCGGAATACCCAACCTTTTCAGGGAATTTTGGATAACTTTTTGACCTTTACCACCCTGCAAACTAGAGAGTGCTAATGCCATTAATCCACTAGGGCCAATCACGCCAAAGGATTCGAGTACACTGAATCCACCTACAGCAAAACGTGGCACTAGGCTGGTCATATAGGCAACAAATGCTGTCAAAGCTACGACGCTTAATCCATTCCATATCCCATCAAAACGATCCCAAGTATGCACTTTTTTGGGGGGTTGAAAAAACCACCACCAAGCTGTTTCAGCTGGATTAAAGCTAGTACGCCATTCGTCTAGTTTGCCGGAGGATGCGATCGCTCCCCCAAGTTTTTTTAATCTTTCATCTAACTCTAAAAGCTTCCCTAAGCTGGATACAAAAGGTTGATTTTTATTTGCCAAAGCCGCAGCAACAGCATCACGAGCTAAGAGGACTTTTAACGCCTGTGATCCTGAAGGTTTAGGTGCGGCTTGCTCAAACTCATCTAGTGCTGTTTCATAGTTTTCGATCGCACGTTCTGATTCTGAGGAAATATTTGTATTTATACTAGTCATGGTTTACACCCTTAGTGAAAACTGAAATTGATTACAAAGGTCAAACTTTAATAGTCTCCGTACTTTATAGATTATGTATTATGACTCTTAATGTTTGATTTGCTACAATATCTATTTCATCAATTTTAATCACTTAGGTAGCAAAAATTTAACAAAGCTTAATAAAATCTATTTGACGGTTATTAATTGCTATTTAGAATAAAAACTAATTTTTTATTCTTTTCCGATCGCACTGAATCTCACCTATCATTTGTTTAGCTTAGTTCAGTAGTTGAATGAGTCAAGAATGCTCCAGTTTAATGATTTTTTTGGAACGCTTTACTTTGTGGTTATTAGCACGTTACAATCGTTACTGAAAATACAGAGATGAGCAAGTTTAATTATTTTCTTTTATGTCCTTAATTCCGATTTCTTCCCAGGCTGTGTTTGCCCCTAAAAATATTAATTTAATTGCTACTGATATGGATGGCACTTTAACCAGTCATGGTAAATTTACCTCTTCTTTACTTAAGGCGTTAGAAGCGTTAGCAGAAGCAGAAATTATTGTACTATTAATTACGGGTCGATCGGCTGGTTGGGTACAAGGTTTGAAAAGTTATTTACCTGTAACAGGTGCGATCGCAGAAAATGGCGGCGTATTTTTTCCAGCCAACAGCGAACAACCAAAACTTTTAACACCTATTCCCGATCTAACTACTCACCGTCAACAACTAGCCGCAACTTTTGAGTATTTAAAATCTCACTTTCCCCAAATTCAAGAATCTACAGATAACCCTTTCCGCCTCACTGACTGGACTTTTGATGTCCAAGGATTAACAACTGCCCAATTACAGCAATTAGAACAACTTTGTGATGCAAAAAATTGGGGTTTTACTTACAGTACAGTGCAATGTCACATTAAACCAGAAAATCAAACTAAAGCTACAAGTTTACTGCAAGTATTAAATAGTTATTTTCCCCAAGTAACCACAGAAAATTTAATTACCGTTGGCGATAGTCCCAATGATGAAAGTTTGTTCGATCGCAGTTTGTTTCCCTTTTCTGTTGGTGTGGCGAATATCTTACATTACAAAGACAAATTAAAGTTTTTACCTGCTTACGTCACATCCTTAGAAGAAGGAAAAGGGTTTAGGGAATTAGCAGAATTGGTTTTGCAAGTGCGATCGGATTAAGCTTGGGTGAATTAGTTCAGGGTAGGGGCGATCGCGAGTGCGTGCCGTAGGCATCAGCATTTAGGTCACAATTTATAACCTAAAACCTAGATTCTTTGCTCATTCAATGACTTTAGCCGCGAGTGTAGGGACACGGCATAATTAACCTTATTCTCTAATGCAGAATATTTAGGATGCCGTGTCCCTACATATTTGTCTCTTAGGAGGACTTTCGCTACTCGCGGTGGAAATTGATTCCCAGGCGGATTTTGCGACTGGTGCAAGATGTAAGAAAGGGGAAAGGATTTTTTTAAACCTTTTCCCCGGAACGTAAACAAATGCTTATGCTTCTACTCCTGCTACTTTTGAGTGCCGATATCGTCGCACAAATGCTTATCGCTTTCTGTTTCTGGCTTATTTCTCAGGTAATTTCCCACCTTTTCACAAGCTTTTTCAACTAACTTCTTTAGGTCTGAAGCTTCCCAGTCTTCCTGCTTCAAATTCCACAGAATCAGAGCTTTGTTTTTACTGCTAATAGCGAGAATTTTGCTGTTAGGGCTAAAACTCATCTGTTCGATAGACTCGTTGAAGTTAAGCCTAGCAAGTTTTTTACCATCACGATTCCAGACTTGGATAACTTGGTTGTTATTAAAAGTAGCAATTAACTTGCTGTCAGGGCTGAATTGTACTTTGTTTAAATTGAAGGAGTACTGCTCAAGGTTGACTGGTTCTGGGAGTGGCTTAAGCTGATTTTCTGCAAGTTTCCAGAATTTAACCGTATAGTTACTCCTATTTAAGGTGGCTATCAGTTTCCCGTCAGGGCTGAATTCGATCTGATGAATCTTTTCATTGGGAGGAAAGCTGTCGAGTTCTTTCCCGTCACGAGTCCAGAGTTTAACAGTTTGGTTATCTGAACTTCCACCATTGACCTTCTGATTATCCAAACCCTTACTAAAAGTAGCAATCAACTTGCCGTCGTTGCTGAAAAGCGCATAATTAAATGTCTCGTTAAAGAGTAAGGATTGGGGTTGTTTGCCCTCTACACTCCAGAGTTTAGCCGTTCGATTGTCCCATTCTCCGCTATAAGTAGCAATCAACTTGCCGTCGTTGCTGAAACCTACATCATTAAATGTCTCGTTAGAGAGTAAGCTTTGGGGTTGTCTGCCCTCTACACTCCAGAGTTTAACTGTTCGATTGTCC